>JAKJEN010000152.1 GCA_022705405.1 Planctomycetota bacterium
CATCGCGCGCATGTTTTTCCATCAGGGTAAACTGGAGCGCCACGTCATCAAATAAGGACGGCTCGTCAAACGCGACTGCATACTGAGCCAGAAACGCCGCTCCCATATACAGCCCGTCCAGCCACATCTGGTGAGGATATATATTCTTGTGCCAGAAGCCCCCTTCTGCGGTGCGAGGATGGGTCCGCATCTGCTGTCGAACCGATTGGATGGCTTTTCTGTATCGCTCTCTGCCGGTCCGCTGGTACAGATCGATCAGCGTCTTGCCCGGATTGACGTTGTCAATATTATACGATTGGGGCTCATAGGTCAAAATCGTCCCATCCTCGGTAATCAGCGTATCATAATAACTCTGCACATAGTCCCTGTAGGATTGATTGTCGCGAAGCGTTGCAGCCGTCCAGATGGCCTTCATCATCAGGCCGCAGGGGTATTTCCAGCGAGGCCGCGGCGAATAATCGATCATCCACGATTCCGGATTGCGGGTCATCTCCGAGCGGATCATCCGGTCCGACCAGGGCTGTTCCGACGGATCGGCGGACGGTTGCTGGCTCTTGGGCAGTATCTGCAGCGACACAACGGCCTCTGCAACTCCCTCTTTTTCCATCCGTTCAAATTCACATCCGCGCAGCACGACATTCTGAATCGGGCTGGATTCATACCCCCGAATGTGCCAGGGATATTTGCTTTTTTGACAGGTCACGTTAGTCATAAAGATATCGCGAACCACCGGCGTCAAAGGACCGCCGGGACCTTCTTCATAATAAAAATCAATTTTCAGCGGAGTCTCGGAGACCTGTTTGATCAGCACATTTCGCATAAAAATCTTTTCCACCACCCCGCCGCGGACGGAGTTTGTCTTGATCCGCAAACCCCGCTGGAGGTTGGGACTGTCCATCAGGCAGTCCTCAATAAACACATTTCGCACGCTGCCGGAGATCTCGCTGCCCAGAACCACTCCGCCGTGGCCGTCCTTCATCGTGCACCCGCAGGATGTTTTCCGACGGCGTATTAACCCGCCGCCCGTCCGCATTGCGGCCCGATTTAATCGCTATGCAGTCGTCGCCGGTATCAAAATAGCAATCCTCGATCAGCACATCCCGACACGATTCCGGGTTGCAGCCGTCATTGTTAGGACCGTGCCCGATCACCGTCGTCTTGCGAACCGTGATATTGCTGCTTAGCGTCGGATGGATATGCCACATCGGACTGTTTTTAATCGTCACGCCTTCGATCAGAATATTTTTACACCGGTAGGGCTGGATCATATTCGGCCGCAGAAAATGGCCTTTACCGTACACCCGCTGATTGACCGGCGTCTGCCGCTCGGCCTGCTGCCCCAGCGACTTGACATCCGGCTTTTGGGTCTTCTTCCATGCCCACCAATTGGAGGCGTTTGCATTTCCATCCAGCGTGCCGCTGCCGGTAATTGCAATGTTTTCCTGTTCAAACGCGTAGATCAGCGGAGAATAATTGATGCATTCAATCCCCTCAAAGCGGGTAAACACCGCCGGCAGATAGTCCTTCGGATCCGTCGAAAACAGGACTACCGCGCCGTCCTTCAGGTGCAGATTGATGCCGCTTTTCAGATGGATCGGCCCGGTATAGAAAGTTCCCGCCGGAACCACCACCTTACCGCCGCCGTTTCGGACGCCGGCGGCAATCGCCTTCTGAAACGCCTCCGTGCAATTGGTTTTCCCATCGCCGACCGCTCCATAGTCCGTAATGAAAAATTCTTTGTCCGGAAAAACCGGCGGCGTAATTCGGGCCAGAATTTTCGGCGTCGTCTGCCAGGCCTGCTCTTCCGCCAGATCGCCTCCCTGACAGAGCGGCGCAAACGAAAGACCCAACATACAGACCAGCAGATAAACCGGCACGGACGCAAATGGTTTCATAAAGAGCCCTTTCTTAACAATTCTGAATCGACTTAAAAAATCTCATGAATATCGCTTACGTTTTTTTTCAACGTCTTGCCTTTACAGCCGACAGGATGTACTGTCTGCCCGGCTCGGCGGCAAACTCAATAAGCCCCTCCGAAACGAGTTTGGCCGGTATTTCTTTTCCTTCAACGGTCACCGTCATCGGTTCCTCGCTTCGAACGCGGCAGGTTCCGGCCAGACAAACCCCGATCCGTGCGCGAGTCAGCCGGCCGTCTGTCCAGTCCAGATCCGCCTCATATCCTCCGCGAGCTCGAAGCCCTTTTACAGATCCGTTCGGCCAGGCCGAAGGCAGCGCAGGCAGCAGATGAATCTGCCCTAAATGGCTCTGCAAAAGCATCTCGGCAATCCCCGCCGTACCTCCAAAATTGCCGTCAATCTGAAACGGCGGATGCGCATCCAGCAAATTCGGATACGTGTTGCCCGCCAGGGCATCGACAAGCAGTTTATGTGCATGATCCCCATCTCGAAACCGCGCCCAGAAATTAATCTTCCATGCCTTGGCCCAGCCGGTACCGCCGTCGCCTCGTCCAATCAGCGATTGACGAGCCGCCTCAAACAGATCCGGCTGATCCGGGGTAATATCCCATCCCGGATAGATGCCCCACAGATGTGAGGCGTGCCGGTGGCTGTCCTGCGCCTTATCTTTGTCCTCCAGCCATTCCTGCAGCTGCCCGTAGCGGCCGATCTGGTTGGGAGCAATGCGGGCCTTTAACTGGCGCAAACGTTGTGCCAATTCTTGGTCCTCGCCTAAAATTTCGGCCGCCTGAATCGTCGCGTCAAACAGGAACCGGATGATCTGATGATCCATCGTCGGACCGGCCGTCAGCCCCCCGTGTTCGGGCGAATTGGAAGGTGTGCTGATCAGCCGGCCGGTTTTCGGATCTTCCGTCAGAAAATCCGTAAAGAACAGCGACGCCTCTTTCATCGCCGGGTAAGCCCGATTCCGCAAAAACTCCTTATCGCCGCTGAACAAATAATGCTCCCAAAGGTGAGTGCAAAGCCAGGCCCCGCCGGTCGCCCAAATACCGTGATTGGAGGCATTTATCGGAGCGGTTCCCCGCCACAGATCCGTGTTGTGATGCAGCGTCCAGCCGCGGGCTCCATAATGGGCTTGGGCCGTCTTGCGCCCGGTGATCCTGCAATCCTCAATCAAATCAAACAGCGGCTGGTGACACTCCGGCAAATTGCAGACCTCAGCCGGCCAGTAGTTCATCTCCGTATTGATATTGACGGTGTATTTGCTGCCCCAGGGCGGGTTGATTGAATCATTCCAAAGGCCCTGCAGATTAGCCGGCTGACAGTTCGGCCGCGAACTGGAAATCAGCAGATAACGGCCATATTGAAAATACAAAGCCGCCAGCGCAGGGTCTTGCGTCGAAGCGATTTGTTTGAGCCGCCAATCGGTAGGCAGTTCGGCCGCCGCCGTGCGACCCAAGTCCAGCTGCACCCGACCGAACAGGGCCTGATAATCTTTCCGATGGGCCTCCTGAAATTCCCACCAATAGATCTTTTTCGCCGCCGCCGACAGCGCCGCCTCGCAGCGGGCCTTTGGATCGCCGCTGATATCCTGAAAATTAACAAAGCTGCTAAAACCAGTCAGCAAAAACATCGCCCGATCGGCGCCCGAAACCGTAATCCCCTCTGCACCGGCGTTAAGGGTTCCCCCGTCGGCCCGAATCTTCAGCTGCGCCTCAAAACGCAGTTGACCGTCTTTGACTCGGCCTCGCATCGCAATCCGGTCTTCGCCGATCGGCTCAATTACAATCTCCTCATGGGGACTGCGGAGTTTGGCGATAAAGGAAATCTTTCCCGGCTTGTCGGCGCAAATCCGGCCGACCAGCGCCCCATCCGGCGCACTGGCCAGATAAGTCCGCTCGAAGAAAACCCCTCCGACTCGATATGTCACAGAGGCCTCGGCAGCAGTCAGATCCAGAATCCGCTTGTAGTCGTCGGCCTCTTCATGACCGGCAAATTCCAGAACCAGATCCCCAAACGGCTGATAAGCCATCTGCCGAAGCGGCACGCTCATAAATTCGCGCTCAGCCAGATCCTCGGCCTCTTTCTGCTTTCCCTCCTGCAGCAATTGACGAATCCGAGGCAGGTATTTTACCGCTCCCTCATGATGATACTCATGCGGCCGGCCGTTCCAGAGGGTGTCTTCATTAAATTGCAGCCGCTCGCAGGCCTTGCCGCCGAAGACCATTGCCCCCAGTCGTCCATTTCCGATCGGCAGCGCCTCATTCCATTCCGCCGCCGGCTGTGTATACCAAAGTTGAAGATCATTCCTCCCGGCTTCGCGTTCCTTCCGAGCGGGAACGATCGACGCTAAGGGATTCCATCTGTCATTGCCTGCCAGCGTCTCGGCGACAGTGATCGTCTCCGCCTCCTCTTTGTTCAATTGCCTCGACCAGCCGACGCGCTTTTGCGGAGCCGCACCGGGGCCAAAACTGTTGTATTCGGCATATCGGGCGGTCTTTTCCCGTTCCGGCTTGCTCCAGTTATGCCAGCCCTCCGGTTTGATCATGTCGTCCATTTCGGTATTCAAAAAGGTCACGCTCGCATAATCCCGCCAGGGACGGCCCAGAAACGTCTTTTTGCCGACCGGCTGGCCTGTGATTTTGCAATTGGAAAACACATAACCGTATTTCCGGTCGGCCGGTGTAGAAGCGGCCGTGATATAGCTGGCGTCCAGACAGTGTATATGACAGCGTTCATAAAAAGAGGTCGCCGCCCCAAAGATAAAATCGCAATGCCCTTCAATATAACAGTCTTCATAATAATGCCGCCCCTCCTGATCCAGCAGGGTATCCTGCCAGCCGAGGAACCGGCACCTGCGAAAAACCGCCCGATCTCCGTACATCCCCTGCCGTATTTTGAAATGTAATGTTCTCCGCGCTGAAATCATCGGCCTCAATGGTCGCTGAAGGCGTTCGAAATGTCCCGATTTCTCGTCCGGCTTCATCTTTGATCTTAGCGTATAAATCGTATGTCAAAATGGTGGTCTTTGCATCTTGTCCCTGAAAATGGATAAACCGTTTTCCGGCTGGGATGACGATCCGCTCTTTATAGGTCCCCGGGCGGATGGAAATGATTGTCGGTTGACCGGCGGATATCGCGTCCACCGCTGCCTGCACCGTCGTAAAATCGCCCGTCCCATCGGCGCTGACAACAATCTGTCCGCGCCTGTCCGGCGCCGATTTTCTGCCGCCGCTCAGAATGCCCTTCAGCCATTCGGTCATCTTTTGTTTGTAAACGGCGTCAAACCGCCCCCAATCCGAAATGCGATGTGCCCCCCCCTCAATGGTTATCAGATCGCAGGCAACCCCGTTTCTTTTCAGCGCCGCCCTAAGATCCAGCGACTGCTGATAGGGAACGCTCTGATCGGCGGTACCGTGAATCAGCAAAAACGGCGGCAAATCCGGTTTTACATCCCAGATCGGCGAAATAGTCCGCAGAATCTCTACTGTCTGCCGGTCCAGTTCTTTCGCACGGCCGGTCAAGTTCTGCATCGAGGGGCTCAGCCCTCCTCGTCTCTGATTGTC
>JAKJEN010000153.1 GCA_022705405.1 Planctomycetota bacterium
ATTGGCTGCCCAACCGTATTATTTCAGCGATGTATTTCTGGTTTATTCTCATTCGATCATGCTGGATAATGAAAAAACCGGGCAAATTATTCTGTGTTCAAATCTGGACCCGCTGCGCGCCTCGCTGCGTCGCAGCGCTGCGGTCAATGTGTGCATTCTTGTGCTGGCGGGCGCGGCGGCCTATGTGCTGTCGTCTTTCCTGCAGCGGCTGATTTCCGGTCCGATTGTGGCGCTTGCAAAGGTGGCCAGGCAAGTCTCCCAAAAGAAAGACTATTCGGTACGCGCGGTTCATTCATCTACGGACGAAGTCGGATTGCTCATTGAGGCCTTTAACGGAATGCTCGACCAGATTCAGCAGGAAATTCAGCGGAGACAGAAGGCGCAGATTGAGTTGATTCAGCACCGCGATCATCTGGAAGAAATGGTCAATGAGCGAACCTCCGAACTCAAACAGACCAACCGGCAGCTGGAACTGGCCGTGGAAAAGGCCAACTTGCTGGCTAAGCAGGCCCAGGAGGCCAACCGAGCCAAGAGCGAGTTTCTGGCCAATATGAGCCACGAAATCCGAACTCCGATGAATTCGATCATCGGATTCAGCGATATTCTGAACGAGGAACCCTCGCTCAGCGCCGATCATCGCAAGTATATTCAGTTAATTTTGAATAACGGAAGGATTCTGCTTCAGCTGATCAACGACATTCTGGACTTTTCCAAGATTGAGGCCGGCAAACTCAATACGGAAATTATTGAAGTATCTCTCTTTGAATTTCTGGAGGATCTCAATTCTCTGCTGCGTCCGCTGGCGCTGGGCAAGGGGCTTGATTTTGAGATTCTGCAGTGCGGCGATCTGCCGGCGATTATTCATACCGATCCGGTGCGGGTGCGCCAATGCCTGGTCAATCTGGTCAGCAACGCCGTCAAATTCACCTCCTCCGGGCATGTCTTTGTCAATGTCTATATCCAGCGCCAGGACGAAAGCGATTATATCCGTTTTGATGTGGAAGATACCGGCGTAGGAATCCCGGAAGACAAAATCAGAACGATCTTTGAGGCGTTTACCCAGGCCGACGGCAGCACAACCCGCAAATACGGCGGCACCGGGCTTGGATTGACGATCACTCGCCAGTTAGCCAACCTGCTGGGCGGAACCATCGAAGTTCGCAGCGAGGTCGGCAAAGGATCGGTCTTTTCGATTCTGATTCCCACTGGGGTCAATGTTCAGGATCAGCCGCTGATGAACCGTTATGAACTCTCCGAGTCTCTGATGCAGGAAGATAAGCCGAAACCGGAAGGGCTTTTGACGGGCCGCGTGCTGGTGGCTGAAGATGCCAAGGGCAATCAGGTGCTGATCCGGCTGTTGCTGGAGAAAATGGGCCTGAGCGTGGAAATCGTGGAAAACGGCAAACTGGCCGTGGAAAAGGCGCAAGCGGAGAAATTTGACCTGATCTTTATGGACATGCAGATGCCGGTAATGAGCGGTTATGATGCGGCTCGTCAATTGCGTCAGGACGGATGCACGCTGCCGATTATTGCGTTGACGGCCCACGCGATGAAAGAAGACGAGAAAAAATGCCTTTCAGCCGGATGCAGCGGATATCTGCAAAAACCGATTGATCGAGATAAACTGACGGAACTGCTGCATGCAGTTTTGTCCGGAAAGGAAGATATAATGGAAAAGAAAGCCGATGAACTCAAAGCTCAGGTAGATCAGTTAAGTCAGCTTTGCCAAAGCGCCGCCAACCCGGATCCTCATACAAACTCCGATGCGGCGCAGCAGGAAATCCAGGTCCCGATATGCTGGGAAGAACTGTCCGTTGTCTGCGATGATCCGGAGATTTTGCAGGTCGTGGCCCAAACGGTTCTGGAAGAAGCTCCGCAGGTCCTTGATCTGCTAAAGTCTGCGGTAAACGCCAAAGATGCGGCCAATATCCAGTTGCTGGCGCATCGGATTAAAGGCACGGCCAAGAATATGGCCGCCGGGGTTTTGGCCGACAAGAGTTTTGCGCTCGAACTGGCGGCTAAAAATAACCAAATTGAAAATGCCCAGGCCATGCTCGAGGAGATTCAAACAGCGCTCAACCAACTGAAGGAATTTTTGTCTCAAGAAGACTGGCTCCAAAAGGTGCAGACGGCCGCCTGCAAATAAATCCCGGCCTTCAAGCGGTCAAAGGTCTTTGTATTTGGCGCTTTTGCCCCGCGATTTTTCTACGGGGTATTTTATTTGATTGAGGTCGATTTTCCGACTGGTGGCCTCAAACAGATCGATTTTCAGCTCGTGACACAGGTAAACCAGAAAGGCAAAAATATCGCCGATCTCCTCCTCTACCCTCTGCTGCTCGATTTCGCTCAGCATACGGCTCTGCTCGACCGACTTCCAGAGAAAATTCTCCAGCAGTTCGGCCGCTTCAATCATCAGCCCCTCAGCCAGATTCTTGGGATCGTGAAACGGCTCCCAGTCGCGCTGGCTCCGAAACTCCAGCAGTTTTTGTCGGATTGTTTCAAAATTCATACTCACAGCAAGGCCGTACTGAAATACCGCTCTGCCCGATCCGGCAAAATCGTAGCAATGTTGCCTTTGATCTTATGAGCCAACTGCCGCGCCGCCCAGACATTGGCCCCGGACGATATCCCCACCAGCAGCCCGTGATCAATCCCCAACCGGCGCGTTTGCTCGATGGCGTCCTCATCAGTCACCTCGATCACCTCGTCCACCAGCGAAACATCGAGAATATCCGGAATAAAGCCATCCCCAATCCCCTGGATTTGATGCAGCCCGGGCTCATGCCCCAGCAGAGCCGAAACATCTTTAGGTTCGACGGCGGCGATCCGCACCTCCGGCCGGCGCTGCCGCAGAAACTTGCCGATTCCCTGCAGCGTGCCGCCGCTGCCGACGCCGGCCACGAAGCAATCCACCTGTCCGTCCATTTGCCGCCACAGTTCCGCGGCCGTCTGCTCGTAATGGATGCGCGGATTGTCCGGATTCTTAAACTGTTGCGGCACAAAGACATTGGGATCTTCCGCCTGCATCTGTTCCACCACTTCAACCGCCCCGGGAAGACTTTTTTGCGCCGGGGTAAGGATCAGATCAGCCCCCAGCGCCTTAATCAGTTTCTTCCGCTCGACGCTCATGTTCTCCGGCATCACGATGCGGACCTTGTAGCCCTTCAGTCGGCCGACCAGAGCCATGCCGATGCCTGTATTGCCCGAGGTTGGCTCAACAATGATTGAGCCCGGCCGCAGTTTGCCGCTGCGCTCAGCCCCTTCGAGCATCGCCAGCGCAACCCGGTCTTTAATGCTTCCGCCGGGATTGAGGAATTCCGCCTTTGCGTAAATCAGCCGGCCATTCAGGCGAATTAACGGCGTGTTGCCGATCAAATCAAGAATGTTATCCGTCAGCATAATTTTTTATTTTGCCTCTTCCTTTTTCTCTTTTCTTTATGCGTGTCCAAACACCATCTTCTTGACCTCCACACCCTCCACGGCGTTCAGTTTGGCGGCCAGCGCATCGGCCGTCTTTTCGTCATCGGTCATCTCCAGAACCAGCAGGCCGTTCGGCGAGCAGAAGCCCTGATCCGCCTCATGCAGGCCCAGCCGCGTCCGGATGCTGCATCCGTATTCCGTCAGCAAACGCTGTACCGCGTTCACATGACCCACCCGATCCGTTATATGCACGCCCAGAATCACATGCTTTTTCAATGGCATATCCGTCTCCTTGCCTTTTATTCATGATAACAAATATCGATAAATTCCGCTCTTTCATCTCTACTGACCGCCAAGGGTATATTCTCTTCTTTTTGCCATCCCTGCTCCGGCGGGAACCAGATCATAAAACACAGTTCTGTTCAGCGGTCTTATTCTATCTCCCGACCCTCAAATATCAAATCCCAAAATCTCAAATCGGTTGTGCTGGTCAATACAGATGCATACCGGTCATTCTTTGATATTTCGACATAGGCGGGAATATAGTGACGTAGGTGGGTTTTAGGTCTCACTCTTTTTTGTAGTCTTCAATAATGCGTTTTGCCTCCTCTTCATATATTTTTGCCAATTTTCTAAGCGTTTGAGCAAATCGAAAATAACCGGCATCTTCTATACCATCAGCTTGGCGTCGATATTTTTCGGCAAGTTCTTTTTCCGGTTTACCGCTCGGATCTACCCAGTGGGAACCACGGGCGTTAATGATACCTCTGTAATAACCTATTCTTATTTGTTCCGCGTCTTCTTCGTTAAGAGCTTCCGCTACGGTTCTATGTATCCAAAGGCCGTCAGGATCAGAAGGTGAATGAATTAATGCTTCACCCAAAGTATTCATCGCCGCATCAAAATGCCCGGATTCTCCACACGTAGTTTTAACTTTCAGCAGCCATTCCTTAAATTGTTTAGTAGAAAAATTATTGTTCTCTGTGATCCCGGGAATTCTTTTCCATATTCTGAACAAAAGCCATGCTTTTGTTGCAATTGCTTTCTCTTGTTCAGTAGTTTCTTTCTTTGTTTTTCGTTCATATTTAGAACGATATATTCGACGAATTAATTCACAAAAGAAATTCGGCTCAGTCGCCAGTTTTATTTCTAAAGATTCTGGGGTCCCGGTATTTCCAGGTCCAGTTAAAAGTTGCAGATAAGCCCATTCAACATCAAAAAGATCATCTGGACTGACTTCTGGATCATTTTGCAGCGCCTTAATAACTTCAACTATTTGAAATGTATCAAATGCATAAGGCGGTTCCTCTGTGGTGACGGCGTCCTTTAATGCTTTGATTGCCAAGATCTTATTTAATTTGGACTTTTTATGGAGCCCTAAATATAAATATGTTATAGCCGCATTGGGCCTCTTGTACCTAATTAATTTATCGATTGCATAATCCAAATTTTCGCTTTCGACATAAGCAGAAGCTGCCGCTCTTTTCCAATACTCAATTTCATCTTCTCCTAATAACCTGCCGACACTATCCCAGGTATTTTGGGTAGAAGGCAAATAAGAAAAAAATATCCCTATCTGTTCTTTAGACCATTTCTCTGCGGCAACTTGGTTGGCCCAGGGCCATCCAAGTCTTCTGAATTTAGCCAACACAAAGGCGCTTGTGAATTCCTTAACCTTTAGATCGTCATCTTCAATCATATCGGGTAAAATAACGCAGTCTATATCAGATTCAGAAACATTGCCAAGTGAGTAGCCCACTCTACCTGGCGCATCTGCATTTTCTGACAAATGCAATACTGCTTTAATTCCGCCTTCTTTAAGGATTTTCCTTATCGCATCTTGACGTTTTCCCTCAAGTTTATTTTCTTGTTCTTCATAGTTTCCCGCTTCTTCAAATAGTTCAAAATTGTGATTGCTAAATAAATAGCGATATCGCTTCTGAGGACTTTTTGCCCGGAGAGTATCGGATATTTTCATTATTTTATTAACTCAAACTGACCGATTTACGTTTTTATGCCGATGAAAATCATTAAACAAAAACAGCCTCACATGCCGATA
>JAKJEN010000154.1 GCA_022705405.1 Planctomycetota bacterium
CTGCAGAACCTCGAACAGGCTTGCAACCGGTGGTTGATCGACCAATTTAAAGGCGCTCTAACCCTGGTGACTGCCCAACAAACCTTTTGCGGCGATGACTTTAGAACCGCCAAAATGAGCGTCATCTGGCAGCAATTAAACGTTCATCTCAATGAAAGAAAACGGAAAAAATATGGACCGTTTCTTGAGGAAATGTTGACGCCCCAGGAGCCGCTGGTGGCCGACGGAAGCTGCCAGGTGTGTCATCGGGATGACGTTCAAATCCGGCCTGCGAAAAAAGATCAAAACATCACATCCATCTGCGTCTTTTGCGAACAATTATTAGAGCTCGGTTCACAGTTGCCACGCTGTAAATATATTGTGCACAGCAGTTCCGGCGCAGATGCCATCGCGAAAATCAGCATATTTCCTGATATGCTTGATCAAAAAAGCAACGGCTTCTACTTTTATGACAAATGGCCGAATCCGGCTGCGAGCAGAATGGTTTACAGAATCAATGAAAAAAACAGCCATGCGATAGATCATCCTAATCTGGCCGAGCTGCAGGTAAGTCTTTACGCCCGTCGGCAGAACGAACTGCAAACCGACAAATCTGTTTCGTCGGGCATCGCCAATTTTGAAGAGCTGGCGCAACAGGCTACAGGCAAGGCTATGATCGCCGTGCTCAGAATGGACGTTGATAATCTGGGCGCCATCTTTCAAAAAGGCATCCATGATCAGAAACGAACGTTTACCCGGCTTGCGGCCCTCTCGCGGCAATTTTCCCTGTTTTTCAAATCCTATCTGGATGTGCTGTTGCAGGGTCAGGAGGTTCCAGAAGAAATACCGCTGACAGATATGAGCGGCAAAAATCCACGTCTGAACGGCAGAAATGCTGCTGTTGTCTATTCCGGCGGCGATGATCTCTTCCTCATTGGCGCTTGGGACGAAATCGCTGAAATCAGCATCGATATCCATCATTGTTTCACCGCCTTTAGCGGCAACAACAAGGATGTAACGCTTTCAGGAGGCTTCATTTTCCAACGACATGACTTTCCATTATACAAGTTGGCTGATCTCGCCCATGCGGCGGAAAAGGCGGCAAAAGACAACGGTAAAAATCGGCTGGCCCTGTTCTATGACCCAGGTCTTGAGGAAATCCGATATGGTCAACAAAACAGATTAATTCAAACTGTTCCCTGGAAGGATATGGAAAAAACTGTGCTTGAGCCTCTCAAAAAATTTCTTGCTTTTGGTGCAATCACTGTTCGGGCAGGTCACCGTTTCTTTGATTTTAAAGATATAAACAAAAGTGATCTTGGACGATTGTATCAGATCATGCGTCTGTGGGAGAAAGAGGGCGTCATGTACCTGCCGGCCATGGCCTACATTTTGGGACGAACAGAGAAATTACGACATTCCGAAATCGGGTTGAAATTGATGAAGGCCGAATATATAGCGAATCTACGAAACAGCATTCTCTGGCTTAATTTGCTTTCAAGATCAAATATAACAAAACAGGAGGAAAAAGCATGAATACTTACAACTATCAAAAAACAGATCCTGCTGTCGCTCAGATTATCGGCACTATTGACAAACTGGATACTTTGGTGTTTTTTGAAGGTGAGACCCTCGTCGATTGTGCGGACAAGTTGGGTAAATTTCTATATGATAATGGCTTAAAAACCAGCCAAATTCGCAAGTTTCTCGATGCTGTTAAAAAAATGAAATATCAAGAAAACGCATCAGGAAAATTTAATTATCGAAATGAAGCCATGATGATCAAGCCTAAATTAGCCTATGCCTCCGGTCGACAAGATCAAAAGAAAAATTCCGTTAAACCACTTATGGAAGTAATGAACATCTGCATAGATAAAATTAAGGCGAAGGAGGATTTTGATAAATTTTACAAATTCGTCGAGGCCATTGTCGCCTATCACAAATTTTATGGCGGAACAGAACTATAAGGAGACGCACCGATGTCAAACGAACGGCAAAAGCCGATAATCGGCAAAGTTATCATATCCGGGTCTCTATGCTGCAAAACTGGATTGCATATCGGAAGTTCAAAAAACAATCTTGAAATCGGTGGTCTCGACAGTCCGGTCGTTCGGGATCCGATTTCACGGGAGCCGTATATTCCAGGATCAAGCTTACGGGGAAAATTGCGGAGCCTTTTTGAACGACAACAGGGCCTGGAGTTCAACCGGTACAGCGTACAAAATGTCTATCGCCATGAGTGTATTGACAAAAGTTGTCCGGTCTGCAGGCTCTTTGGAGCCACTGGAAGCAAAGAAGGAGAGAATCAACCGGCCCGACTGTCTGTCCGGGATGTGCGACTGACTTCTGAAAGTCGTAAAATTTTAGAGACGATTGATACAGGGCTTCAATATACTGAACTGAAATTTGAAAATGCGCTAGATCGGATTACAGCATCCGCCAATCCCCGCCAAATCGAGCGTGTACCTGCAGGCGCAGAATTCGGCTTTGAAATGGTATATACGGTAGAAACAGAGGATAAACAGCAGGTGACCAAAGATTTGCAGAACGTTTTGGGTCTCCTCAACATGCTGCAGGATGACAGCCTGGGCGGACATGGTTCCAGGGGGTACGGCAAAGTGGCGGTATCATTTACCAAAGAGGCGCCCGCCATCTTGATCAGAAAGACAGGCTATTACACCGGACAGGACAAAAAGCAAAATGAAAAAATGATTGCAGTGGAAACATTGGATCAGGCCCTTGCCGATGTGCCCGAGATCGTCCAATTTCTGAGCCTTGAATAAGGAGACAGCGGCTATGCCCGATTTCCTCATCAAATTCCGATTTCTGTCGCCGCTGCGCATCGGTTGTGAAGAAATAGACCTCCAGGGTCTGGCCGATGGTCTCCATTCAGATACACTGTTTAGCGCGCTCTGCCATACTTTCGCTGAACTGTACGGCTCGGCCTGGCTGGCTGATTGGCTGGAGCAGTATAAATCCGAACCGAGTTTTATCATCTCATCAGCCTTTCCGTTTTTCCAGGATCGATGCTATCTGCCCAAACCTTTTTTGCCGGCACCCGAGACCATCGGAGTTGAACAGGACCACAAACTGTTCAAAAATCTTCAGTGGCTGAATCCTCGATCGCTTCTACAATG
Organism: Planctomycetota bacterium; assembly: GCA_022705405.1. Taxonomy (GTDB): domain Bacteria; phylum Planctomycetota; class Phycisphaerae; order Sedimentisphaerales; family Anaerohalosphaeraceae; genus JAHDQI01. The sequence continues at coordinate 3,117 of JAKJEN010000154.1, forward strand.
GTTGAAAAATGAGCCCATGGCCCTTGAACAGCTGCAAAAAGATAAAACGGAGATGGAGGGCAACTGGCAGGAGTTCACCATGCCGCGGGTTTCCCTGGATCGCGTGACCAATGCCTCCAATATATTTTACTGCTCGCAACGAGTGTTTTATCCGGAGCGCGGCCTCTATTGTCTTCTGCGGCTGACCCAGCCTTCGTTCAAAGCGGTGTTGGAGGGCGCTCTTGAATATTTGGGAGAATGCGGATTGGGCAGCGAACGTAATAACGGCTATGGCAGATTTAATGTCCGATGGGAAGAACCGGATAAGGATTTTCAAGAATTATTGTCGCAACAAGGCTCCCGCTACTATCTGCTCGGACTCTACCATCCGCAAGATTCGACAGAGGATTTCCGGGATGCTCAGTACGCTTTGCTGCAACGAAAGGGCTGGTTTTACAGCTCAACCAGCGGCAAACAATTCAAACGCCGCAGCGTCTGGATGTTCAAGGAGGGCAGCGTACTGACCAAGAAGCCGATGGGCCGACTGGTGGATGTAACGCCTTCCATCTGCGGCTCTGATCATCATCCCATTTATCGCTATGGTATGGCGCCAAGCCTGCAATTTTAGGAAAACGCATATGAAAATATCTCTGCGCACTGCTACGCCTCTTCACATAGGAGGCTCCACTGTTCTGACGCCCATGGATTATTTCGAAATGGGGGACCAGCTTTATGTAATCGGAGAAACCCGTTTATCGCAGGTTCTGGCGCAAAACCGGTTGATCGATGATTTTATCGCAGAAATGGTTCGCAGCGGCCGAAATTTCAGCCTGACCGTCTATATGAAAAAGCATGGGTTGCTGGATCGGAATGCAGCAGAAGCCGTCATGCTCTATAAATCCACTTTATTGAGCGACGCACCAAAAGAGATCCGTCCTTTTGTCCGCAATGCTTTTGCCCAACCCTATATACCCGGTTCAGCGGTCAAAGGCGCTCTGCGCACCAGCATCCTCTACAAGATCTTTAAGAGCCTGCCGCAGCATGAAAAAGAGAAAAGGTTATGGCAGCCGGTTGAGAGCCAACTCAGCCAAATTGCGAAAAGAAAAACGGAGGCGCAAAGCCAGCAAAAAAGGTTCAACGCTGAAAGAGAAAAAAAGTTTTTTTACAGCCGATTGGAAGCAGAGCTTTTTCAGGGCTATGGGTTGCCCCGATCGACAGTCAAGACAGATCCCAAATTCGATCTTTTTCGCTGCCTGCAGGTCAGCGACAGCGCTCCTTTTGACGCGGACGGACTGGTCATTTTCCCGATCCGTATTTATAGCGCCCGCAGTCAATCGCTTAAAAAGCCATCCATTATCAGTGCCGAGTGTCTGCCACAGCAACGGACAGTGGAAGTCGAGTATGCTTTTGATGAAAAACTGTGGAAGGAATTTTGCGAAGAGAGCTCGAAAACCCATTGGGGGACTCCGATGAAGGAATTCGAGCCCTGGCTGCGGAATCCGTGGGCCTGTCAGCAGGAGATGTGCCGGGATGTATTGGACCACGAGGCGCCGTTCTTTATGGATGAATTTGACACAGATGAAAAATTTCTGAACAACGCAGACCTGCGCCTGGGTTGGGGCGGTGGTCTGCTTTCAACCTCTTTATGTCTGTTGCTTCCGGATGATTTGCGGAAAAAAATCAGGAATTTGCTCTTTACCGACCGAGGCGATGCACCGGCGCCCAAATCGAGAAAAATTATCGATTACAATGAGCGACCCCATTTTTCCATGGGTTGGCTGCGAATAGAGAAACCATGAGGAACTCAAGATGGCTTATACCCTTTTCTACATCGTAGGCAATTCGGATGTGCAGGTGCCAAAGCTTGACATTAAGGGCAACAATTTTCAGATAACAGAAAAGATCTTTCAGCTGCTGGAAAAACCGGGCAGCAGATCGTTATGCCGGATAGATGAGGGAAAAATACATATTATAAACGGTAAAAATGATTTTTCCATTCAAGTCAACGAGGGTGAACCACACAGTGTGGAATGTATCGAATTTCCTATCTGGTCTGCACTATGGCGGGAGTTGAAAAACAAACCCGATCAGATTGTACTGATCGCCACGGATCAGCGTGATCCCGAATTCAAATCGACAGATACCCTGTTTGCAGCTAAAATACTGGAACGCTATTTACAATGGACAAAGTTGAGGAGCCAAATCGTAATCGAAACAGTGGAAGACAATCCCAGCGATTATGATCAAATGGCTGATTATTTCAAATCGCTGCTAAAAAAATATGAAAAACA
>JAKJEN010000155.1 GCA_022705405.1 Planctomycetota bacterium
GGTTTGGCGCCCGCTTCTTTGATAAGTTTTGCCATCGCAATAATGACCGCCGGATGAGTCTGGGCAGGCCGATCCGGGCCGGCCGGCACGATCAGATTGGGCTTTATCAAAACACGATCACAAGGTCGGATAAACCGCCCAATACCTCCCAAATGCTCAAAAAGACGTTCCAGCGAATGATCCACCTGTTCGGGTTCATACGACCGACAACGGCAGATAACAGCCAAACTTTGGATTGGATTTGTATCGGCCGAAGGAGAGCTTTCTTGAGTCATAATTCACCCGCTTTCTGACATACGATCAGACACAAGAGTACGCCGGGCTCTTTGCCGCGGGTATCGGCCAATAAACGAGTCAGGGTAGCGGCCTGAAGTTCGGTTTTGGTACTGGTAAAGACCAGAAAATCTCCTTCCGCTAAGGTAGTCTGCAAACGCCCTTCCCGAAAGTAAGTACTTTCAAAGAAAGAGGTTTTGGTTTGCGATGGGATGCCCATTCTCATTGTCGGCTGAAAAACGGTATCAATCTGCAGCAGGGCGAATCCTTTGCTGGGTGTATCCGGTTTGCCCCGCAGCGACAAAGAAAGCCGACCGCCCGGCACCCGTTTGCCGGCGATCATTCCATCCCTTTGGAAATAAAATACGGATTGGCCCATCTCTACCGGAAATCCTACAATTTCTTCAGGGTAATCTTCAAAAAGAAACAATTTTTTAATGCCGATGCGCTCAGCTCCCAATTGTCCCAGCGCCGCAACAACCTCCGAACCATAGGGCTGAAGACCGGAGGCCGCCCAAAAACCATTTGCGGCAAATCCTTCCGGATCGGCAAAAATCAGCGTTTTACGGTTGAGCATCGACAACGTATCAGGAATCTGTGGAAGTTTATCCAGAGTAAGTCGATAGAAAATCACTGAAAATACACACTGAACAGACAAAAAACTTTGATCCGAAGGCGCCAGATCAGATAATTTTAATCGCGGGCCTTCCGGCTCAGGACTTGCCGGCGTCGAAGGCAATTCCTGGCAGCCCAGTCCATAAAACGATAAAACCGCCAGGCAAAGAATGAAACAAACAGATTTCATAAAATTGAGGTTTTAACCAAATCGAATCTAAAAAGCCCGGATGGCCTTGTAAAAGAAAGACCCAAAAAGAGCTGCACTGCTTAAAGCCCGCCTGTCTATTGGTTTTTATACTGTCGGATCCTGAGAAGATAATCCAAGTAGACCTGCGGCCCTCCCTCTTTATACTCAGCTTCGGCATAGGGTTTTCCATCAGGGCCTGCCAGAAAGATCATCGGAAAGTAATTTTTAAAAGGATAAATACGCGCCAGCAGTTCATTCTGTTTTCGCAGTTCCGGGCTCTGACTGGCTGGATTGCTGGGAAAATCCACCAGCATAAAAACGAAGTATTTTTCAGCTTCCTGGGCAAAAGCGGCCTGAGAAAACACATCCTTTTCCAGTTTGATACAGAAGCCACACCAGTCTGAACCGGAAAAATTGATCAGCAAATCCTTATTTTCTTTGACGGCTTTGGCTCTGGCTTGTTCATAGTCTGTAAACCAGTGGACGCCGGCATGCTGAGTTTGAGGAGCAGGATTGTCTTGTTTTGGGTCTTTAGCGGGCGGGTTATTTTTTGCCGGCTGATTCTCTGTCGGGTTCTGTTGTGACGCTGCCGGAGTAGCTTGCTGCGACGAAGGAGCAACCGGGGCTTGCTTTTTACATCCGACAGCCGCGCTAAGGGACAAAATCAAAAAGACGAGGCCAATTGATAGATTCGTATGCTTTTTCATAGCAATCCTTATATTCGCTTTGAATTTTGTGCAGGATTCCGCAGATCCTGGTTTTACACCTTATACGTTTATTTTCTTTCAAAAATCGAAAGATTTTTCTCGGCAACTTTTTATTATACCGGATATTTAATAATCTGAAAATCCCAAAAACAAGGCCCTGTATGAATTCTGTTCTAACCCTTGACGCTGATTTTGCCTGCGGGTAGAATGGCATTATAAACAAAGTCAAAAAGTGGCAAAGAAAGGATCGTTCCAATGCAAATGCTGGCGCTTATCGGTCAATGGGAATGGATGGTCATCCTGGTCATTGCGGTCTTGATTTTCGGCCGTCGGCTCCCGGATATCGCCCGAAATATCGGAAAAAGCATCACCGAGTTCAAAAAAGGAATTAAAGAATCCGAAAACGAGATCCATAAGGCCATCGAAGATTCCGATAAAATAGCCGAAAAAAGTTCAGCCAGCGACGAAGACAAACAAAAATAATTGTTCTGCAGTTTTTTTAGCGCGTCTTTGCCCTGCGCATACTTTTGTTAAAGTGCCCGTTCTCCCAATTCAGATCGCATCGCGTTTCCTCCAAAGACGGCAGATCAGAATGCTGCTTTCGTAAAGTATATAAAGCGGCAAGGCCAGGGCCACTTGACTAATTACATCCGGAGGGGTAGCCGCAGCGCCGATCACAAACACGGCAAGAAAAACATATTTGCGAATCTTGCAAAGGGTTTCTATCGAAACCAGCCCCAGCCGTTCGGCAAAAACCACAGCGATAGGGCTTTGAAATCCAAGGCCAAATACCAAGGAAAGAATTAAAATAAAGGACACATAATCAGAAATAGACGGCTGATATTTGATATAGTCGATCCCCACATTGAATTGAACAAAGAATTTCATGGCCAGCGGAGACACGATGAAAAGAAAAAAAAGGGAACCGAGAATAAACAAAAAAGCGCTGATGGGGGCCACGACATAGACATATCGCCTTTCGTGTCGATACAGTCCGGCGGAGACAAAGGCCCAGATCTGATATGAAATCCAGGGCGAGGCCAGCAATATGGCAAGCACCATAGACGCTTTTAAATAGACCATAAACGGCTCGGCCACCTTGATTGCCTGAAGACTCGGCTGCAGTTGTGCATTCCGGATCGCCTGCTCGAACGGGATCAGCAGCAGATGCAAAAACTGGTTTCCAAACGCAAGAGAAACCACAAGGGCTCCTGCCAGCCCCAGCAGGGCCAGAATTATACGGGCACGCAATTCTTCCAGATGATCCCCCAAACTCATTGATTTCAATTCTTCTTTTTCCATTTCGATTTGACCGAGCCGCAATTCTTCGTTTATCGTCCTAAATAACGCCGCCCAGTTTATCGTTTCCTCCTTGAATTGTAAATGACAACCGTATAAATTACCAAACGACAAGCCCGGAGTGCAAAAGACAGGTTGAAAAGCCGTTATTGTAAAGGATTCCAAATCCCTTTGCAGATCGAAAAAACTGTGTATAATAGATCCAGCCGATGCTTGCGACCCTGAAAATTATTTTCATGCTGCTGGCCGGACCCGCTTTTCTGATTGGAGCCGCGGGCTATCTGATTGTCCGCCTAAAACTGCGGCCCGACAGCCAGGAGATAGAGCAGACGTATTGGGAATTCGAGGACGCCCATCCGGACCTTCAGCGTTTTCATCTCTGGTCTCGAATCACTCTGTTTTTGATCTTCCTGTCTATGCTCCTGATGTTTCTTGCGATAGCCCTGTAATTTATCCTTTTATACAGATCAAAGGCATCAATTGGGCCACTTTTTTTGCCAGGCCCGCCTTGTCCGAAACCTCCACAACTTCGCTGACGTCTTTGTAAGCCCCTGGGGCCTCCTCCGCCAGGCCCCGCAAAGATCGGCTTCGAATCAGTACGCCCTGGCCGGCCAGATGCCGCATGATATCCTTTCCGTGCCATCGTTTGGTGGCGGCGGTACGGCTCATCTGACGACCCGCCCCGTGGCAGGAGGAACTCAGCGACAATCGTTCGGCCTGTTCTGTACCCACCAGAATATAAGAAGCCGTGCCCATTGTGCCGCCGATCAAAACTGGCTGGCCGACGCTTCGGTACTCGGCGGGCAGATCCGGCCGACCGGGGCCAAAGGCCCGCGTCGCTCCTTTTCGATGGACAAAGAGTCGACGCTTGCGGCCGTCAATTTCGTGTTCTTCTTCCTGGCAGGTATTATGCGAGACATCGTATAAAAGTCGGATTGCCGCTTTTGGACACACTCGCTCAAAAATCTCTCGAACCAGGTGCATAAGAATCTGCCGGTTGGCCAAAGCGCAGTTGATTCCGCTGCGCATAGCCCCCAGATAACTTTGCCCAACGCTTGATTGTAGCGGCGCACAGGCCAGTTCCCGCTCGGCCAGTTCAATGCCGTGCTCTTTGGCTGAGACAGCCATCCGTTTTAAATAATCGGCGCCGATCTGGTGGCCCAGTCCGCGAGAACCGCAATGAATGCTGATTTTGATATCTCCTTCTTCAATGCCGAAAGCGCGGGCGATTGGGGCGTCATACACTTTGACTACCTTTTGAACCTCCAGGTAATGATTGCCCGATCCGAGCGTGCCCATTTGATCCAGCTGACGTTTTTTGGCCTGTTCGGAGACTTTGGAAGGATCGGCTCCGGGCATCTTTCCGCCGGACTCGATAAACCGCAAGTCCTCCCATGTGCCGTAGCCGTGTTCAACAGCCCAACGCGCTCCATCAACCAGCAATTCGTCAAGTTTATGCGACGTCAGCAAGATTTTACCCGTACTTCCAACCCCGGCAGGAATATGATGAAACAGGGCATCGGCAACCCGCTCCTTCATCGGCCCAAAATCCTTATCTTTCAGATCCGTATGCATCGTCCGCACGCCGCAGGCGATATCAAAACCTACGCCGCCGGCGGAGATAATGCCCCCTTTTTCCGGATCGAAGGCCGCCACGCCGCCGATGCAGAAGCCGTAGCCCCAGTGCGCATCGGGCATAGCATAGGAATAGCCCGCAATCCCCGGCAGCGAGGCGACATTGCTGACCTGCCGGGCCACCATATCATCCATCTCCGCAATGAGCTGCTCGGAGGCGTAGATCAGCCCATCAACCTGCATCCGGCCGGTCCGCTCGATCAGCCAGCGGTACTCATCCCTGCGTTTGACCAATTTACGATCCATAAAAATCCCTATACATCCACAACGCATTGAGCGATCCAGCGATCGCCTTGACAGTTCACTTTAAGCATCAGATAGGTAGCGGCCTTGACATCCACTGCCGATTCATGCCGATCCGGATCAGCCGGCTCTCCCCAGGCGGTCCCTGTCAGGGAATTGTTCTCCAAGCAGATCTCAAAACGGGAGAAAAACATCTTTTGCGTGTCAATTTCATAGAGGATCTGATTGAGCCAATCGGCAAAAAGCAGCTCCCGGTCGGCCGCTTCC
>JAKJEN010000156.1 GCA_022705405.1 Planctomycetota bacterium
AATAAGGCCTACGACACCCTGATGAAGAATAAAAGCGGATTTCGTGTCGGCCCGGCCTTTGAGATGACCGCCAACAAAATTGTTCTCCAATATCCATCAAACTGGAATCATCTGACGGAGGCGGAAAAACAAAAAATAGCGCACAAGGCCGCCTTGATTATCGCGCCGGTGGTCAGTTATCACTCTTCCATCTGGCATGAAATGCTGACCTGGAAGGGCCTGCATTTTGTTTTGATTGAGCCCGAACACGAATCCTCCTTTTCCTGGGAGGACCTGTACTCCAACGCGCTGGGGGCCAAACTGGCCGTTGAAGCCCTGCAAAACGGTCGGCTCACTACCGCCGAGTACAATCAGGCCATGACCAAACTGATCGATAAAGAGCTTAAATTTTTGCAGGTTGTCCCCAAAGATCGCGCCATCGAAATCTTTGAATCCGTCCGCGGCGCATGGTACACCGCCGACCGGCTGATGAAGCGCAATATGGATATCGGATACGATAACGGGCAGATCACGCCTTGCCTGATCCCGGGCTTTACCGACGAAGAACCGGTCAGCTTGCCGCTGCCGACTCTGGACGGACTCAAGGAATACGGCATTCAGGTTGTCTATACAATCCGTTCCGCGTATCTGCAGAACGGCACGCTGAAACGAATGGCCGGAGCACAAGGCGATGTCGAACCGATCAGGCACTTTCCGATTATTATGAAAAAAATCGAACAGGAAGCGATCAGCCAGTATAACTATCAGATCCGCTGACAACTTCCCGTTGATTTCGCCTTTATTGCGCCGACATTTATCAGGGGCACGCAGAGTCCGGTTCGTATCCGCAGCGCAGCCACTGGCCGGCCATTACGGCAAGATCTGAAAGGTCCACCAGACAATCTCGATTGAAATCGGCAAGCGGATAGGCCGGACAACTCGGCTCCTGCCTGAAGTGCGTCAGAATAACTTCCGTTTCGCCGTAAGATATATCAAAAGTTCCGCCTTCGAAAATTACCTGCGAAGGGGCATTGACAAACTGACCGGAGATGGACGGAGCTTCGATGATGGTAAACACTTCGTTATATCCAGGCACATACCCGTCCAGGAGATCCACATCCAGAAATCCATCCAACGTCGCTTGTCCATGTGCTTTGAGCACCGAATAACGATAGGCCGAAAAAGGGCCGCCGATGCCGATTTTCAAGGTGCCGTCCGGGCCTTGCTGATAGTCGTATTTAATACCCAATGACAGCCACTCCCCCGTCACTCCGGGCATGACGATGCCGCTTTCATTTTGCACATCCGCCGCTATCCAGCCCCAGCCCTCAAGGGTTCCGCCTTTAAGGATAATTGGATTGGCAGAGCCGGCGCTGTATTCCAGCACTATTTCGCCGCCGTCCGCTTGAATCGAACCATTCGGCCAGACGACAACAAATTCGCCTTCATTTTGATTGGCGGCATGCAGGTCGCCGCCAGAATAGATCAGGCCCTTTCCGCCGGGGCTGTCGAGAGTTCCTCCGACCGCCACATTTCCCTCAAGATCCGCCCAGGAACCGTCATATATGTTCAACTCGCCGCGGCTTCCCGGCTTAAGGGCAATAGCGGTATGACCGGTATGGTACAGTTTGGAACGAGTCAAATTGATCGCCGCCTTGCCTCCCATGCCGATGCTCAAACTGATCGGATCCCACCAATCATTTGTAATCGCCAGTTCTGTTGTGTGATGACGGATTCCGGCAACATTGATTTCAGCCGAGGAATGCATAAACTCGGCCATTTCCAGATACCCAAACTGGACATATGCATCATTGGTCTGATTTACTTTTGTATTGCCATATATCGACATGCCGAAATAGCCGTCGACGTACCATTTTGTATTTTCTCCATCAAGAGTAATCAGAGCGGATCGGTAAATACCGCTTGACCCATGTCCGTGTTCCAAATACGCCCCGTCGGATATCGATACTTCTGCATTCCCCTGATCGCCGTAATAGAATCCATGGTAATCATTATTGATATGACCAATCCAAAAAGTCTCTGCACCGCTGAGATTCAGGCGCCCTGTTGCCTGGCTGTCACCTCTGCCGAGGAACAGATCTCCGCTGTAGATCCCGCCTCCAAAGACCGTTAGAGAACTATCGACTGTATCTCCAATGATCGCCGCCCTATTGTAATCGGCGGTTCCGTCAAGGTAATAGTTATTTCCATTAAGATCCAGTGTCAGATCCGATCCTTCCACGTGCAGGCGGTCATGCGTGTAGGAATCGTCCAGCCAGACTGTATAGGCATTGGGCAGGGTGAAATATACATAATCATCCTCCCCCGGTGCGGCGGATGAATCCCATTTAGTCGGATCGCCCATCTCGCCGCCGTCCGAATCAATCCAGTAATAATCATCCGCAAAACAAATGGAAAAAGCGCACAAAAGAACACAGACAAAAAAATTACTCCCGCGACTCATGGTATTTACCCTCCTGACTATATGTTGACTGCTCGATCCGTGCCCTCCTTAGGGGCCGGTATTTTCTATTATCTAATCAAGACATCTTGAGTAGATATTTACAGGAAATATAAACAATTTTACCTAATTTCTCGTAATAAAGGCAAGAAAAAAACCGCTAATTTCTAGCAATATTTTCCTGATTATCAAAAAAACAGACCTTATTATTCTACAATACATAAGACCGCTCATCATCCAATAGAATAAGATCTGTGTTTGGTTGCCCGATGACGCCGCAGCGGCAATCGAGGTTTTTATCCTAAAAAAGTTGAATTTTGAGGCAACGAATGTATAGTGCAGAGGCAAAAAGGATCGAAAATTATCCGGAGTGTTTGATGGTTGCAAAGAAAAACAAAGCAGTACCTGTGTGTTACATTTCTTCATATTGCTCTGTCAATCCCATAAAAGTTCAGGAGAATTAGGTAATGCTGTTTTTTAATAGCAGCCGCCGCCGGGTTCTGAACAAAAAAACATTCGATCAACTCTTGGGTCATGCCAAGATAATGGCTCAGGACAGCAAAGGTCTCAAAGTACTCCATCTTGAAGATGGCCGATATCTTAAACTCTTTCGATATCGTAATGTCTTGTCCATTAAACGTTACATGGACGCTCTGCGCTTTGCCGCCAATGCCGAAATTCTCAAACGACGCGGGATTCCCACAGTCTCAGTTCTCAATTGGGTTTGGATTCCTCATCTGAGACGCTCGGGGATATTTTATGAACCTTTAGATGGATGCACCCTGCGTCAGATAGTCGCTGTGGGCAAGATGAATTCAGATCTTGTTATCCAACTTGGAGCATTCTTTGCGGAACTTCACCAAAAAGGAATCTATTATCGTTCTTTGCATATGGGCAACGTGATACTGTGCCCGAACAAAAAACTGGGGCTTATTGATATTTTGGATATGCAGACCTATCCTTGGCCGCTGCGGGCAGCCCTGCGTTTACGCAACTTCCGCCATCTTTTTCGACATTCTCAGGATACCAAGGCCCTTTCCGACGCCGGTATTGAACATTTTATTCAAGGATATTTGAAAACCTGCTGGCGCCCTCGATTTGAGACCAAGATGAGGACTGAGATAAAAAAATGGCTCAGCCAAATGGATGTATAGGAATCAAGGGTCGTTCGATTCAGATGGGAGATGAACCAATGGCAGATTGGACATTACAAAACTGTCCGGATTCCTCTATATTACCTTTGAAGAAAGTCTGCGTTTGGTTGCCCGATGACGCCGCAGCGGGTATAATTTACCTTGCTCGGAATAACTGAGGTCTTTTCAATAGGCAGGGATGCCGTATATGACGGCGGTTATTATAAAACCGGATACAGAAGAAAAACTGCGGATTCTTTCCCACGATGCCCAGTATGATCTGGCCTGTGCGTGCGGGCCCCGAACGCCTGACCAGCGCCGAAGACGCAGCGCCGACGGCCGATGGATTTATCCGGTGACCCTTCCCGGCGGCGGCACAAGCGTGCTGTTTAAAACACTGATTTCCAACGTATGCAGCAACGATTGCAAATACTGTCCTCTGCGCGACAACCAGGACCTGCGGCGATGTACGCTTTCAACCGAAGAAACCTGCCGGGCTTTTCTGGATTATCTGAATCAAAAAAAAGTTTTTGGACTTTTTTTAAGCAGCGGAGTGATTGGGGCGCCGGACCGGACAATGGATCGGCTCAACTCGATTGCCGAGACGTTGCGGCGAAAACACCAATTCCGGGGCTATATTCACCTGAAAATCATCCCCGGCGCCAGCCCTGCGGCGATTGAAAAGGCGCTTTCGCTGGCCTCGGCCGTATCGCTGAATATCGAAACGCCGGGAGCCGAGTATCTTTCGCAACTGTCCAATCAAAAAAATTTCCTGCGCGATATTGTTGAACCAATCAAACTCATCAGTCGCCTGACGGCCGAAGGCAGCCGTTATGCGGCAGTCAGGCAGACTACCCAGTTTATAGTCGGAGCCGCCGATGAATCGGATCAAAAAATTGTCCGCTATATGCAGGGGCTTTATAAACGGCTGCATCTTCAGCGGATCTATTTTAGCGCCTATCAGCATGGCCTTGGAGAAATCGACCTGCCTGCCGAGCAGAAACGGGCCAATCCGGCCGATGCGCTTACCCGGGAACACCGGCTGTATCAAGTCGATTATTTGATGCGAAAGTACGATTTTGAGGATACCGACATCGAATTCGGACCGGATGGCCGGCTGTCGCTTGAATGCGATCCCAAACAGCGCTGGGCGGACAAACACCCGGATTTTTTTCCTGTCAATATCAACCGGGCCAGTCGATGGGAACTGTTGCGTGTGCCGGGTTTCGGCCCGATCACGGTAAAACGGATCCTGAATTCCAGAACTAAGTCGCGAATTCATCGGATCCAGGATATAGGAAAATCCGATAAACTTCTGCGCAAGGCGGCCCGCTATATATGTTTCTAAGCCCACATTATACAAGGAGATATAAAAATTTTATTCATTCCGGCAACCTTTTTTAACACACCTGCTTTTTTGGCCGATAGAATTGGAGTATTTATTCTTTAAAAAACATCGGGAATTCCCTTGATTTGGCGGTCATTCTGAGTAAACTTTTACCTTCTCGATTGGAAGAAAATGAAATCCTTAATTTGAAAGGCAGGTTCAGGTATTTATGATTAAAGTGAAGTCACGAGCTGGGGAAAGCGTTCAGCAGATGGTCAAGCGGTTCAAGAAAATGTGCGAAAAAGAGGG
>JAKJEN010000157.1 GCA_022705405.1 Planctomycetota bacterium
CAATCCCGCCCATTGATGTTCCAGATCGGCCGGCGGCGGATTGGACTTCCAATAGGTCTCCACGCTCTCCACCACTCGTTCCATATTCTGGTTGTCCCCGCTTGTCAGCTGCATCCATATCACCGCGTGCATCATATCCGGGGTGACCATATGCCATAAATCGTGCGGGCGATGGCTGTTTTGATACTGGATCAGACATTCGGCCACCTGCTCAAGTTTATCCGGCAGACGATAGTTGGCCGGCTGTCCATCGATCAGTTCCTGATTGACTTTCATCACAACATTGGCCACTGAATTGCTCTTGCCGACCTGCCCGCTTTTCTCCAGATACTCCTGCAGGCCATTCATCCAGGCCAGCGCCTCAGGCCGCTTGAAGATCTTCAGCCGTTCCTGTTCCACTCCAAAGAAGGTTTCCAATTCCTGCCAGATTTCAAATTCCTGATCCGGCGCTTCGGCCAGTTGTGTTTCGATAAAGTCCAGAATCTGCTCAAAGGCCGCCTGGGGACTTTTGTGTAAAGCAGCCTGCTCTTTGAGTTTTCGCAAAACCGTTGCCCCTGCCTTTTCCAGATCCGGCAGAGATTCTTTCCCGGATTGGATAAATGCGCTCAGTCTCTCTTCAACCTGGCCAACCTCTTCCGGAGAAAGAGTATCGGAGGGACGAGCGCTTAGGACCAGATAGGCAAGATAAGTGCCGCCGAAATGTTTGTTCAGGGCGATATCCGCGCGACGGATGGGATGTTTTTTTGAAAACCATTTGACCGGATTGTCATTTATATTAATTTTTGTAATTCCATAAACGGCAATTCCGGCAACCAGCAGCAAGCCCGCCAAAATAGGTCCGGACAATCGCGACGTCAAAAGGCCTGTTTGATGCAGAACCCGCGTCAGCCAGGTCTTTTTTTCTTCCTGTTGATTTGACATTCCGAAATTCTTCAGCGCCCTGTCCGGAATCATCATCACATAAGCCGGGACAAACGTCACCGTAAACACCCAGGCGATCATGATGCCGATGGAAACAAAAACGCCAAAAACCTGTACCGGAGGAATCGGCGTCAGCGCCAGCGACAGGAAGCCGGCCGCCGAGGTCAAAGAGGTATACAGCATCGAGATAAACAGGGTATGCATAACCTCAAGAATAGTCTGTTTTCGACCCTTTTCCGCCGTATAGCGATCAAAGAATCGTGATAAAATATGCACCGAATCGACTACTGAAATCGGCATCAAAAAAATCGGGATCATCGAGCTCATGATATGAACCGGATAACCGAATCCGATCAAAAGCCCCATCGTGGAGATCACGGATACTAGGGCGATAATCATCGGCGAGATCACAAGCGCCAATTTGGGGAAGAAAATCAGCATCAGGATAAAGATCGTCAGCATCGCCAGCGGCGCCGAAATCGCCATCTGCGTAAACATCTCTACGCCGAAGGTATCCTCCGCCACCGGCAGGCCGGTGATATGATACTCCTCATCGCCGCCCAGTTCTGCAATCTTTTGATTCAATGCGCTGTAGACGCGGTAACTGAGATCCTTGTCTGTCAGCGGCAGCATCAGCATCAGGGCCTTGCCGTCTTCGGAAACCATCGTCCCCCGCATCAGCTGATTTGACATCAGATGATCGCGGATCGCAAGGGCCTCCTCTTCGGTTTGCGGGGGCTGCGGCATAAGCCATTCAAAGCGAATCATACCGCCGCCGCCCTCTATGTGATCGATCAGCGAGGGCGCAATCATGTCGATTTCCACAACCCCCCTCTGATGCCCCGGCTGCTTGGGGTCCTCCCATCGCAAAGTCTTGGCAAACTCGGTCAATTCGTAAATTCGCCTCAAAGTGCCTGTATTGAAAACTCCGGCCGGATGGTTTTCATTGATAACCCCAAGTACGATCATATCGTTCAGATCAAATTGTTTTTTGGTCTGATTATGAAAAACTCGTACCGGCTCATCTGCAGAGAGCATATTTTCCGGATCCGTATCCACGCGAATCAGCGGAATAAACGCCCCGCAGACAAGCGTAAATAAGACCATAACTACGGTCACTAATTTATATCGCTTAATGGAAAATGAGACGATTCGATCCTTCCATTCCATAACCAGATCCCCTATTCAATCCTGTTTTATTTATTCCGGTTTTTAGATTATACCAAATTCTTCTTTCAGCCGCTTGGCATTTTCAGATTCTTTAATAGACATGCCGGAGGCAGCGCACCAGGTCAGATATCCGCCGTTGATATTTTTGGCCTGAAAGCCATTTTGCAGAAGGATCCGCACCGCCGCATAGCTTCGAACTCCGACGCCGCAGAAAGGATAAATGGTTTTGTCGGCGGGCAATTCAGCCAGCCGTGCACGCAGATCGTCCAGCGGAATATGCGCAGCCCCCGGAATAGAGCCCCGTTTAATTTCGGCGTCTGTGCGAACATCAAGAATAAAGTCGTCCTCCCGCAGTTGGGATACATGCGCCTGCGGCATTGTGCCGTCCAGCACATTGGCCCCGACAAAGCCAACCATGTTGATCGGATCCTTGCCGCTGCCGTAGGGCGGCGCATACGCCAGTTCCAGATCCATCAAATCATAAACCGTCATCGATTTTTGAATCGCTGCCGCCAGCAAATCAATCCGACGATCCACGCCATCGGCCCCGACAATCTGAGCGCCCAGAATCCGGCCCTGTTTTTTGTCGAACAGCGCTTTTATATGCATAAGTTTTGCGCCTGGATAATAGCCGACATGCTGGGCCGGATGCAGATAGATTTTCTCATAGTCCACTTGCGCCTTTTGGAGGGCCGTTTCCGTGACGCCGGTCATTGCCGCGGTCAGATCAAAAATTTTCAGGATGCCGGTTCCTACCGTGCCCGGATAGGTTCGTTTGAGACCGCAGATATTGTCGGCGGCCATTCGTCCCTGCTTATTGGCCGGACCTGCCAGCGGAATCAGAGCCGGTTGCTGAATTACCGGATTTTGCACCTCAATGGCGTCCCCAATCGCATAGATATCCGGATCGCTGGTCTGCAAAAATGAATTTACCTCAATCCCGCCGCGTGAGCCGATAGCCAGGCCGGCTTCTTTCGCCAGTTTGACCTCGGGTTTTACCCCGGCCGACAAAATCGCAAAGTCGCAGCGGAGGGTCGTTCCGGATTTGAGTTTGACAATAAGACCAACTCCGATATCTTCAAAAGCGCTCACTGCATCGTCAAGCCACAGCGCCACGCCTTTTTCTTCCAAGTGGCTTTGAACATACCAGGCCATTTCCGGATCCAAAGCAGCCGGGAGTACCGAGGGAGCCAACTCCACCACGGTCGCCAGCAAGCCGCGATCCCGCAAATTTTCCGCCATTTCCAGCCCAATATACCCGGCTCCGACGATGACCGCGCGAGAGGGCTTATTTTGTACAATAAAAGATTCAATGGCATCCATGTCCGGGACAGATCGAAGGGTAAATATCCGCTTTGACTGAATCCCATCCACAGGCGGACGAAACGGCTCGGCCCCCGGCGAGAGGATCAACCGGTCATACGTTTCCGTATATTGTTTTCCGTCGTGTTGGTTGCGAATTTCAACTTGCTTATTAGAACGGTCAATCCGCAGAACTTCCTGATTGATTCGCACATCAATTCGAAATCGCTTGTGGAACAATTCGGGCGTCAGCAAAAGCAGATCTTCCCGTTTTTTAATGGTTCGGCCGATATAATACGGAAGACCGCAATTGGCAAAGGAAATATAAGGGCCTCTTTCAAAGACAATGATTTCCGCATCTTCATCCAGACGACGAAGTCGAGCGGCCGCGGTGGCTCCTCCGGCTACTCCTCCAACAATTATTACTTTTTGTGCCATAAATAAAACTCCCTGACAATTAGTCTTTACGATTGATCGCAATGGTTATAAACGCAGTGAAGTAAATGTATCACATTGGGGTTTTTAATCCGATAAATAACGCTGGTCCCCTCTCGACGACAGTCGAGGATATCTTTGTCCTTCAACAGCGATAACTGCTGGCTGATTACGGCCTGTCGGGCGCCAACCTTCTCAATAATCCTGCTGACGCACAACTCGCCATTTTCCAGGGTCTCAATGATCTGCAGGCGGATCGGATGGGCCACCGCTTTGAGCACATGAGTCACCTTTTGCGCAATATCATAATCCATAGACTTCTCCTAATATCTATATATTTATATATAAATATATTATAATATTAAAAAGCAAGAAATTTGTTCAGAATTTTTTGGGAGAAATCTATAACGATTGTTTATACAACAAGTTATAGTCGTTTTAGCTATTCGATCTTTTTATTAACAACCCGCCAGATCAACTCATTTGTGTTGACCTGGCTGGTACGCCGTAAATAGGCTGAATTGCAGGTTGGGCAAGATCATCCGGCAATTTACCGGCAACCGCAGAAGCTGATATTGTAGGCGGCAGATCGGAACGCTGCTGCTAACAGCTTCGACTATTTATGCTGACGACGATCTCAGACAACTTTCAATGGAAATTGTTTTTTGGAGATTCCTTTAAAGAGCCCGCAGCACGTCTAAGACATTCTCTGCTACCCGAAAGACAGTTCCATGCCTGGTCCCGCTGGGGAAAGACAATTGAGAAGTGATATCAGTCCAGAAAGTCAGATCGGATGAGGACAACCCCTCCATTCGACCCCTGGTATAGCCATCATAGTACAGAATCCATTGCTGTCCAACTCGAACCGCCGTAGGACCTTCCACCCAGGCGGGCGAAATAGAGGCGGAGGCCGGTCCATAAGGGCCGGCCGCCTTGTCTCCAAATGCCATTCGTATATTCTTCTGAACCACCGGATGTTTGGATTCATGTTTTATAAAGAGGATATACTGATCCTTATCTTTGCCCAGAAAGGCATCGATTACATTAAAGCCGGGATCATAAAACAGCGCCGTATCCGTATAGGTCACAAAATCCCGTGTTGTGACATAGTAGATCCGATGATTGTTATCATCGTTTGGATTCTCTGTTTCGGGAAACCTGCCTGGGATCGTAGTGGACCAGAATATCAGATAGGTATCAGTCGGCCGATCGTAATAGATTTCCGGCGCCCAGCAGTTCCGTGCATCCGGCTCATGTGCCATCACCGGCAAAAAAGTTTGGGCAGACCAGTTGATCAGATCCGGCGAATGAGCGATCCCGATGCCTTTATCCCACCAGCCGGTAG
>JAKJEN010000158.1:0-4816 GCA_022705405.1 Planctomycetota bacterium
GGCGGTTATTCTGCACACGCTGCCTGAATCGGACTTGCAGGTCTAAAAGGCGCTGGTCAGCCAGTGTTCGGCCAGGATCGCCAGATCCGCCAGATCGATCCTTCCGCTGGCGGCCAGGTCCGCGTCGGCGTTCCAGTTGGTCTGTCCGCTTTGACTCTGCCAGGCGGCGCTGAATACGGCAAAATCCAGCAGATCCACCCGGCCGTCGCGAGGATCGGGGGCCAGATCGCCGATCAGATGGGGCGCTATTCGCTCAAACTCCAGCGATGGATCCTCGCCAAGGAACAGGCCGCCCCCCCGCAGAATCAGATTGTACTCGGTAAACAGATTCATGCCGATGACTCCGTCCAGTTTTCCGCCTTCCGGAGAGGAAATCTCCAGCCAAACTACCGGCACATTGGTGTACTCGAGCCATTGGCCGATTCCCGGGATCTGGATTGAGTCGATGTAATATCCCGGAGCGTCGATGGTTTCTCCGGTCACTCCCGTGATCGGTACCTGAAACTCCCATTGATCCGGATCCAGCCGCAGCCGTGCGGCGATTCGGTCGCCGACGACGGTAATCTGGGCTCCGGTATCCAGCATGAAGCGGCTTTTGTCGAGGGCTGTGTAGGCGCCCTCCCGCAGATCTACGCTATGCACGAAGAACAGGGATTGCGATCCGGCGCCGATAATTACCGATGGGCTGGACGGCGAAAAATCAATGTTCCAGATATCATCGACGCTGTAAGGGATGTATTGGACCGCCGCGGCCCCCAGCGGCCGCAATTCGAGCGGGATTCGGCTGCTGTAATGAGGCGCCGATTCATCTTCCGCTTCATATAGATGGATCGAGGGGCCGGTGTAAGACTGGGTACGATAAACGGCGGTCATCGGCATATCATTTCGAATTGAGGCGGTGTAAAATACGCTCATGGGGGTTCCCACCGCAGTCACCAAATCGGGATTGGACCCTGGGGGTTGTCCGACCAGGATAGAAACGTTGCTTTCTCCGACCATATCCGAGGTGTCGGTCAGTTTGGCATCGGCGCCTGGTCCGTCGCTTTGGTCCAGCAGATTCAGTCCGCCGATGAATATTCCCAGCGGCTGGCTGACCCAGGCATCGACCGAACCGGTGACGCCGGCTATGGCAATTTCATTCTGTGCCAGATAGGTACTGTTATTGAGCCGCAACTGCACCGAACCTGCATAATTCATCACATGGGCGCTGGCCCCTGTGTCAAAAATGCCGACGGCAAAATCGGTTTGAGGATTTGATGCGGTGAATTGGCCCGCAATGGAGGACTCGGGAACCGCATCCATTTCCAGTTCTCCCAGCCGTTTATTGGTGGTTGTAATGGCAACCCAGGGAACAAACCCGTCAATCGGCGGACTGTCAATAACAGAGACCCCTATCGATCCGCTCAAGGATGCCGCCGCTTTTGGTACAACCTCGGTCTGCTCCGGCTGATCTTTCATTCGAAAACGGACCTCCTGAATGTGTCCGCCGGCCGGGCCCCGCCAATCGACCTGACGGGTGATAATTCTGTCGGCAAGGGCAAATTCGCTGAAAGCAAACCAGCCGAGAAAAATAAACAATAGCAGATTTTTGATATCCGGTTTATGTGCTTTTTTCATACTTTACTCCATCGTTAATGGCGACAGCGGCAAGGGAATCGGACGCGATCTTCAGAACAGACAATACCCCCGCCATAAAATATTCTATTCAAATGCTCAATCTACCTATTTTAACTGTTTTTGAAGCATAATACAAGTATATTTATTACCATGGGAAAAAATAGGATTTCAAATTGGTTATTTTCTCTGATTGTTTGATACTTATTATGGGGCTATAATAAAATACACTGCATCGGGGAATATACGTAAAAAATTAGTTTGTTCATCCGGATTTGGCGCCTTGAAAGAAAGTTTTGTAAGGGCAAGACATGGATGATTCGTTAAAATCTTATCAGGGAAATCTGCAGCAAAATCAATCCATTTTGCAGAATAACCTCGGTAAAACATATTTTCAGGATTCATCTTTAGGCCCGGAACTGTTCGAATCGATAGCGGCCTCTTCTATTGATGGAATTTTTGTATTTGATAAAGATTACTGCTGTCTCTATGCGAATCCCGCAGCCGCTGGGTATATCCCGAATACCATCAAAACAGCGGCTGGATGGACTCTTTTTGATCTGTTGAGCGATTCAGCTCCTTACATTCGGTGTTGGATTGACGAGATTGAACGGGTATTCCAGACAAGCAAGCGGAGAGTAAAAACAAATACCCTGAGTATTCATAATCAGTCGGTATTCATAGAGTCTGTTTTTTCGCCTGTTCTGAATGCCGGCGGGGAATTGACGGCCGTCAGTCTTGTGCTTCGGGATCTGACTGATCGAATGAGAATGGAGCAACTTCTGGCGGATTATGAGAAAAAATATATAGAAATATGCAAACAATCGCCTGTGTATCTGTATCGGACCCGAATTCAGGATGGGAAATTACTCGAATGCAGCAAGGCCCTGGCAGATTTACTTGGCTACAGCAATGTAGAGGAATGCAAATCCTTACATTATTCAACCAGACATTATGTCAATCCGGGCCTTCGGAAAAAACTTTTAACTAAGCTCCAAAAAAAGAAAAAAATAAAGAGATTTGAGGCACAAATCCGCCGCGTGGATGGCAAGCCCCTTTGGATTGAAACATCGGTTGAACTATATCCGGAACAAGGTTATTTAGAGGGAACCATTAAAGATATAACAATACCAAAGGTTTTGACTGCAATAGAACTGGAGATTCTTGGTCTTGTACTAAAAGGCAAATCAAACAAGGAAATTGCCAAGCATTTTTGTCGTTCTGTTCGCACCATAGAAGACCATCGGGCGAATATTATGAGCAAACTTGACGTCCATAACTTAGTGGAATTGGCTCTTAAGGCACAAGCGTTTGCAAAACCATAAAATTTAAAAAAATAATCACAAAAAATTTTTGTTTAATCCTTGTTTTTAAGCCAAAAAAGCAGGTTTTAAAAAATACCGTAATTACCACGGTTGTTTTTTGTATTGATTCTTACTACAATACACTAATAAATGAAGATGGAGAGGGTGAGGAAGGCCCTTCTATGTCAGCCATCTTTTAAAGTGCGGTCTTTTCGATACTTCAGAAAGGAGAAGGAAAGATGAGAAAAGGAATTGTATGTCTTGCAGCGACACTGGTATTAATTGGGTCGCTGCAAACTCAAGGCGCTGTTTATTTTAGCCCGGATCAGACTTTGATCTCCAGCATGTCGAAAACCTGGGATGCCGCCAACACAACATCCGAAATTCCAACCAAAGAACTTATCGACGGGGCAGTGCGCTTTTCTGCCAAACTGCAATATGGCGATGGAACTGGGGATGGATGGGCAGCTCAAGGGATCGGATACCAGTGGCCGCCGCCGGCTGCCCTGCAAGACCTGAGCGGGTATGACGGATACGCATTGTCTTTCCTGAATACCAATAACAGCTCCTGGTTTGTAAACCTTTACATTAATACGGGATGGACAGATCCTCCGTATAATGAAGAGGATAATTTTTATGAAAATGGATGGGTCGAACTGCTGCCAGGCGTCTCTACCACAATCATTTTGGACTTTGCGGACTTGGGGGTCGCTCATTTAAATCATGTGAGCAATATCGGTTTTCAAGTCGGAGGAAATATGGATGAATTTCCGTCTTATTCTCCAGACAATCCTTCAAATCCCGATACGTACCACATTGATGTAACCCCTATTCCTGAGCCAGTCATGCTGGTTCTTCTGAGTTTAGGCGGGATGATGATTCGGTTAAAAAAATAACTCATCATCACTCCATTGCATAAAGAAAGAGATTTCTCGGCAGGCGGGAAATCTCTTTCTTTTTCTAATTTTAAGCAGACAAGTTGAATATATAGATGCGGATATTCTATATTCATATACCGGATATTGTTTTATAAAATTTTAGCAGTTCTTTTTTTGCTTAATCCAGGGCTTTTGCGGGTCGATAAAGAAGAGGCCAAAATAAAATCCAGACAGGAGCGTACTATGGGAATTCAAAACTGGTCGGAAAATGTGATTCTTGTAAATCTGGCGGCGGAACCGGATTTGGGAGAGGAAATCCAATCTGTTTGTGAGATCGTTTCCAAGCGGACCGATCAGGATGTTGTGATGGACTTTTCAGATGTGGAAATCCTGACCTCTTCGAGTATTGCCAAACTGCTCAAACTTCGCAAGGTCCTTTTTGATAACCAGCGCAAACTGGTTCTGTGCTGCGTTCGGCCGGCGACCAAAAATATTTTTTATGTGACAGGCCTGGATACCGTTTTTTCATTTGTTCAGGATCAGTTTATCGCCCTGGCCAGTCTGCAGATGGCCGCCGCGGAGATGTGAGCGTAAAATTCCAACTCTTTCCGATTGACGCCGAGCGAAAAGTCGGATATATAATATAGATAAAGAAACTTGCAGCAAGCGCATTGCGAAGCCCGCCGGAGGGGCGGTTTTCGTTATCTGCTTGCTTCCAACAGCGATGAAAGCAGGATATGGATAAAAAAATTCTGGAGCAATTGCAGCAGCAGATTGGGTATCAGTTTTCCACTCCGGCCATTCTTGAAGAAGCCCTGGTTCACTCGTCCTTAGCCGATTCTCGTCTTACAAGCAACGAACGGCTGGAGTTTCTGGGAGATGCCATTCTTGGGATGTTTATCTGCCGGGCTTTATATGACCGGTTTCCGGGCTATCTCGAGGGAGATCTGACCAAGATTAAGAGCCAGGTGGTTTCTCGTAAGACCTGCGCGATGATCGCCCGCCAGTTGGGTCTTCCGG
>JAKJEN010000158.1:4855-5155 GCA_022705405.1 Planctomycetota bacterium
CCAACGGTTCGCGAGCCATGAACGGTTCCATCGCGTCTGGCGCTCTGGAGGCCATTATTGCCGCGATCTATGTCGACGGCGGTCATCAGGCGGCGGAGACGTTTATCCTGCGTCAGTTTGGCCCCTATCTGGATCAGGCCGACGCCAACAGCCATCTTGACAATTTCAAATCCATGCTTCAGCAGCACGCCCAGCGGTATCTGAACGCGACGCCGACCTATGAGCTGCTCGACGAAAAGGGACCCGATCACAACAAGTGTTTTGAGGTGTCGGCGGTTGTGCGGAATCGGCATTTTCCCA
>JAKJEN010000159.1 GCA_022705405.1 Planctomycetota bacterium
TCCATAACGATATTATCGGACAAAGGGAGCCAATTACTGAAATTATGCTAACGAACCGAAATTGAGTGAACGCTTACAATTTTATATATTCCTGAAACTGTATTGGTTCAGTCTGAAACAGGCAAACACCTTTTACGCATAAGAAATAGAACCTGTCTTTGGCGGGGAGCCAAAAGATTTATATGACAAATCGGAGTGAAGAGCCGCTCCACTCCGATTTGTTTTATTGCTGCGGCCTGCTGTTTCCGGGCGGATTGCCCTTCGGCAGCGTCTATGTCTGTCTGGCGGCCGTCTGCTTTTACGGATGCTCCGGACGAGGCGTCATCGGCGGGCGGACCATCATCGTTTCCCGTAAAGCTTGTTCAGAGGCCGACCACTCAATCTTGGCCGAATCATGCATCTGTTTTTGAAACGCCTGCCATGCTTGCGATCGCTTCTGATTACTCAACTGATTAATCAGCTGTTCTTTGACTTCGTCAAAACTCTGCATACCGGCTTCTTTATAATGGCTTCTCTTGATGATGTGATAGCCGAACTGGGTTTCCACGATCGGACTGATCTGCCCGTCTTCCAGACCAAAGGCCGCATCCTCAAAGGGCTTAACCATCTGACCGCGCGGGAACGTATATTCTCCGCCCCGATCTTTGGAACCGGGATCCTCTGAAAATTCCTTTGCCAGAGCCGCAAAATCCTCGCCTGCTTGCGCTCGTTCCAGAATCCCTTCGGCCTTTTTGCGGATTTCGTCTTTTTCCTCATCCGTTTTTCCCTGAGTCATCAGAAGAATGTGGCTGGCAGTCACCATTTCGGGCTTGGAAAACTGTTCGCTATTCTCCTCATAAAACGCCTTGGCCTCGGCCTCTGTCACCGGATTGTCGCCGATTTGGAGTCTGAGCAGGGCTTCTATTTTTTCCCGCGTAAGAAACTGCTGGCGTACATCGTCCCGCGTCATCCCGGAGCGGCTGATCTGTTCGGCCATCTGCTCCAGCGTCATTCCATTTTCTTCGGCGAACTTTTTCATGCTTTCATCGGCTTGTTCGAGGGTGACCGTAATGTTCTTTTCCTTGAGGGCCATATCGATCAGCGCTTTATCCACCAGCATTTCGCCTACCTGCACGCGGGTTTGTTTCCGAAGTTCCATCAGCCGCTCCTGCGGTATTTCCATCCCCTCGCGCATCATCTTCATCCTTGCCTGCATGCGTTTATCCACTTCCTCAGCAATCTGGGATTCAAGAATCTTCTGGCCGTTGACAATGACGGCCACGGCCTGCAGATCCGCGGTCTGTTCGATCAGCGTTTGAGCGGCTGGATCGGAGGCTTGATCGACCAGCGTTTGGACAGCAGGGTCTGCGGATTGCGGCTCGGCCGACTGGATCGCTTGAGGGGTCGATGAGGCCGCCGGAGCGGGAGTCGTGTCCTGTTTTTCTTTGCATCCGGCAAAGATTCCCAAAACAAACAGCACGGCCGAAAATGCGGTCAAATATCTCATAAACCTTTTCCTTTCTTTAACTTAAGAGATGTTTAGCTCTGTTTGAGCAAATGCACAGAAAGTTTATAGTACCCTTGATTTATCCGCATAGTCAAGAAAGATCTTTTTTTAGAGATAGATCTTATCCATCAATCGCGGAAAGGCGATGCATTGGCGGATGTGTTTTTCGCCTGTAATCCAGGCCACCGTCCTCTCGACCCCCAGCCCGAATCCTCCATGCGGTACGGAACCGTATTTTCGCAGATCCAGATACCACTGATAGGATTGCGGATTGTATCCTTCTTCCTCGATCCGTTTGAAAAGCTCCTGGTAATCATCCTCTCGCAGCGAGCCGCCGATGATTTCTCCAAAGCCGGCCGGAGCCAACAGATCAAAATTCTCCACCACCTTGCCGCTGCTTCGGTCTGTCTTCATATAAAAGGCCTTGGCATCTCGCGGATAATGCGTCACAAACACCGGTTTGTCATGCATCAGGGAAATGATCGTTTCATCCGAACCGCCCAGGTCTTTGCCCCAGCGAAAACCGGCCGCCAGCTGAGCGTGTTTGGGGTTGTTCTCGATCTTGATTTCAAGTTCAGCAATCTCCGCCCGCAATTCCAAAACCCGGCGGGCATTTTTTTCCTGCTGCCATTTTTTCAATCCACCGGCGGCCTCCTGCGCTTCCAGATCCGCAAGTTCCTTTTCATATTTGGCCTTTTGATCGACAAACTCGGCCAATTGGCGTGCCATAAAGTCGACTGTCTTTTGGCTGGCGAGGATATCGGCTGTCTCCGTATAGGTCAGACGGACAAAAGGCGGGACAATCTTTTCCAACCCTGTAATATCGGCTCCCAGTGTCTCCAGTTCGCAGCGGTTGTCCTTCAGCACACGCTGAACGATAGAGGTCACAAAATTTTCCGCCAGTTCGAGCAGCCCTTTTAGATCAATGTAGGCGACCTCCGGCTCTACCATCCAGAACTCAGTCAGATGTCGGCGGGTTTTGCTTTTTTCGGCACGGAAGGTCGGCCCGAAGCAATACACACGCCCAAAACTCATCGCAGCGCTTTCCAGATACAACTGTCCCGTCTGCGCAAGGTGCAACGGCTGGCCGAAGTAATCCACCTCAAACAGCGTCTGCTCTCCTTCGCCGGCAATGGTTGTAAAGATCGGCGTATCGACAAGGATAAAGCCGTTGTCGTTAAAAAATCGCCGAATCGCATCAATCACCGTATGCCGGATGCGGCCGATGCACCACGGCCGCTGGCTTCGCAGATGCAGGTGGCGATTTTGCAGAAGAAAATCGATTCCATGTTCTTTGGGTGTGATCGGATAGTCGGTCGCCGGGCCGTGAATCTGCGCCCCGCAAGCCGCCAGTTCATAACCCCCCGGGCTGCGCGGTTCGGCTCGTACTGTGCCGGTAATTGAAAGCGAGGATTCCTGTCCCAGACGCGACAGCGCATCATACAGGTCGTCGGCGATCTTGCCTCGCTCAATTACACACTGGCACAGTCCTGTACCATCCCGCAAGATGAGAAACTGAACCTTGCCGCTGGGCCGATTGTTATACAGCCACCCGCTGAGCGTGACTTCCTTTCCAACCCAATCTTTCAAGCTCGAAATAAATGCCTTTGAATCCATTCTGATTTTTCCTGAAAAGGGAAATCTTTCTGCTTGTTATAAAGCAACCGCCGTATCGCTTCTTTCCTAATCGTCCTTTTTTCAAAGATTTTCTGGGGTATTATATCCGAGGATCTTCTCTTCTGCCAATTTTTCGTCGAAATCCTCTTCCCAACGTTCAATCGGCCAATACATCCGATCGTCCTTGTCTTCCTTAATATGGCTGACGCCCTGATCATCCCGTTTATTTGGCCCGACACTATACAGACAGAACCCATCCCCTGTTCGCTTATAGGCAAACAGTTGCCCGCTGACCGGATCGATCAATTGGCCCACCGGTAAACTCGGTCCCAACAGTTCTTCCAGCTGAGCTGGCCACTGTCCCTCGCGCAATCGATGCTTCTGGATCAAAATCAGAATCTGCATCGCCCGCCGCAGCGCCCGATGCTGCAGATCTTTACGCTTCAGCGGATAATAGAAGCTGACCTGCTGTTTGGCGTACCAGTCCACAGCGGCCCGGCAGTTCAGCCCTCGCAGCCAGATCGGACGGCGGTCCACAAACTCCAGATCTTCTCCCGCCTGAGCCATCTTGGCATAACGATCAAATCTCGCTTCGATTATCGCTTCGATCCCCTGGGGCGTTGTGGGCATGCTCAGCCACATCGCCAGGACCGCCAGCCGCGTCAATTTTTCCGACCCAAACAACCGATATTGCGGGTATCCAATCGCCTCGTGGGCTCCTTTGCCCAGATTCCGCGTAATTCTTGTCTGCCCCTTCTGGTCCATCTGGTAAAACATAGCGGCCATATTCTTAGTCAGCTTCTTTTCTCTGGCCAGAATCAGCGGCCAGTTCCGATCCCAGTTGGACTGGGTCTGGCGGATCGCTGCATCGATTTGTTCCAGTAAGGGCTCTTGCAAGCGCTGCTCAACGATCATTCCCCGCAATACCCGTGCAACCGCCTGTTCCAGATAATAGCCGCCGGCCTGATCCAGCAGCGTCCCCTGCGCATACAAATGGCGAGCCATTCCCAAAATCGCTTCCTGTTTTTTCAGGGCTTCCTCCAACTGTCCGGCCGCCATATCCCGGTGAGATGCACGGATCAGCACGCTGGCCCAGGCCTTCATTATCTTGATCCGATATTGCTGGAACCGGTAGCGATGCCAGTCGATCGGGGGTTCAAACTGACACAGCGGCATCTGCGCAATTTCAATCAGTGTTTCCATCTGCCCCCTTCGCTGGTCCAGCCAGTGACTTAGGTTCACAAACCGCTGGGCCTCCCATGGGCCGCTGTAGGTGATCTGATCCTCTGCCGTTGAATAGGGATATGAAAAGACGATATTTTCCGACTCGTCGATAAATCGCATATACTGAACAGCCGCGTTTTTAGGGTTGCTCAGGAAATCAGCATCTCCTTCATCTTTAAACTGATACGTCTGCCATATTGTTCCCGACAGATCCGGCAAAAAAATCCACACATACACCCCTATTGCTAAAAGAGCCAAGGCCATCCAGAACCATTTTTGTCTTTTCCGGGGTACAAAAAGCCCAATCGTCGGAATCAGCGCCAAAAGCACAAGGATCTTCCACGGTATTCGCAGGATCAGCCCTGCAACAAACAGCACCGAAAACACGACGATCGCCGTCCAGCGGACAAAGGTCGTCAGCAGCCGCCAAACCCGCCACAACCCCCTCAGGAATTTTTTGCTTTTCGCCCAGTCCATCCAAAATCCCTGCGTTTTTTCCTCGCCTTCCCGACCGGCCGCCGATATACTACCCAACGTCAGGACTTCATACAAGAAACAAATAGGAGTCAAAAGGAAACGCCGATGAACAGATTGCTGAAAACCGCACTCTTGGTTATAATGGGGCTTCTTGTTTTTTCCGGTTGTTCCAAAAAATCGGCTCCTGCGGCCGACCCGACCCAGTTCACCCCTGCCCAGGCTCTCTCCCTCCCCGGTTGCAAAAACCTGTATCGGGTTTCCGAAACCCTGTATCGCGGGGCTCAGCC
>JAKJEN010000015.1:0-4336 GCA_022705405.1 Planctomycetota bacterium
GCCGTTTTATGAACAGCCGTTTGCACGCAGCGGAATCGGACAGGCATGGGACGGGCTAAGCCGCTACGATTTAACAAAATACAATCCGTGGTACTGGAATCGGTTAAACGAGTTTGCTGAACGCTGTGACCAAAAGGGTTTGGTTCTGCTGCATCAGCATTATTTTCAGCACAATATCCTTGAGGCCGGCGCGCATTGGGCGGATTTTCCCTGGCGGTCTGCCAACAACATCAACGAAACGGGATTTCCGGAACCGCCTCCCTACGCCGGCGATAAGCGGATTTATATGGATCATTTATTTTATGATGCAGCCGACGCAAGTCGTCGACCGCTGCACGAGGCATATATTCGAAAATGCCTTGATAATTTTCTTGCGCGCTCCAATGTAATCCATTCGATCGGCGAAGAATACACAGGACCGCTTGAATTTGTTCAATTCTGGCTGGATACGATTGATCGATGGAAGCGGGAAACCGGCAAAAGTCCTCTGATCGCACTCAGCTGCACAAAAGATGTTCAGGATGCCATTCTGTCCGATCCGATGCGAAGCCGTACAGTGTCCCTTATCGACATTCGCTACTGGTGGATTCAGGCCAATGGGATTGTCTATGCGCCGGAAGGCGGAAAGCATCTTGCTCCCAGACAGCATGCCCGACAGCAGAATCCAAAACCCGCTTCGTTTGATCAGGTTGTTCGCGCGATACGGGAATATCGAAAAAAATATCCGGACAAGGCGGCGATCTACTCAGCTGATTCGAAGTATGGCTGGGCGGTCCTGTTGGGCGGAGGATCGCTGCCGAATCTGCCGGTCTCGACCGACCCGACTCTGCTGGAAGCGGCGCCTCGAATGGAAATATTCGAAAACTCCGGCGATTGCTGGGCATTGGCCGAGCCGGGAATACAATATCTGGTCTATGCGCCTTCGGGCAGGCCAACCCGACTGGATCTGAGCGGGACAGAAGGGATATTTGACGTAAGCCGGATTGATTTGTCCACCGGCCAGGCATTTTTCGGCGGACAGACTGTCAAAGGCAGGGCAATGGCGGAAATCCAGGCCTCCGACCTGCCGGCCTTGCTTTGGCTGAAACGAAAATAAAACTGCGATGAGGAGTCAATCAAATGAACCGATGGGCGGCGCTTGCAGCGATGACAGGGGTGTTTTCCTGCCTAACTTTGGCGCAGGAAGCAACGATCCGGCGGTGGGATATTTTTGAGCTGTCTCTGCCCGGCCCCTCAGAGGGCAATCCGTTTCTGGATATTCGTTTTAGCGCGGTTTTCAGGAACGCCGACAAGACCTATGAGCCGGAAGGGTTTTATGACGGCGACGGGATTTATAAGATTCGATTTATGCCGGATCAGGAGGGGGTGTGGACTTATAAAATAAAGAGCCGCTGTGCGGAACTGGACAACAAAGAAGGGCGATTTATGTGCACGCCCGCTTTGCCCGGCAATCATGGACCGGTACGGGTGCGAAACCAGTACCATTTCGCCTATGAGGACGGAACCCCGTTTTTTCCGTTCGGCACAACGCTTTATGAATGGCCGTTCCAATCGAAGGAACTTAAAGAGCAGACCCTTGAAACGCTGAAGCATTCTCCGTTTAATAAGGCACGTTTCCTGATTATCCCTCCTTGGAAGGAACATTATGCGACAGGGCCGACAAAACTGGAAAGTTTTCCGGTTCCGGGTAATTCGAGAGATACCTTTGATTTGACTCGCTTTAATCCCGAATATTTTCGGCAATTGGAATGGTGTATTTCGCAGTTCCGCGATCTGGGCGTGGAAGCGGATCTGATTCTTTTTCGGCCGTATGATGACGGCAAATGGGGATTTGACAGGATGGGTGCGGCTGTCAATGAACGGTACCTGCGCTATGTGCTTGCTCGATTTGCCGCCTACCGAAATGTCTGGTGGTCCCTGGCCAATGAAAACAGCTTCCTCGAGAATTTGACTGACGAGGACTGGGATCGCCTGTTTCAAATTGTGCGCGATTACGATCCGTATGGACATTTGCGCTCCATCCACAATGCCGACCGGGTCTATGATTACTCCAAGCCCTGGGTCACACATGTCAGTTTGCAGTATTATATGGCCGTGCGCTGCCTGGGGATTTCGCCGATGCTGCGGGATATCTATAAAAAGCCGATTGTGCATGATGAAATCAATTATGAAGGCAATATTGACAAACGCTGGGGGAATATTTCCGGAGAAGAGATGGTTTTTCGTTTCTGGTCGGCTTATATTGGCGGGGCCTACGCTACACACGGGGATGCCTTTGGCCCTTCGGAGGATCCGACCTGGATCTCCATCGGCGGCCGGCTGCAGGGGCAAAGCCCTGCACGCATTGCTTTCTTGAAGAAAATCATAGAGGACGGACCGCCGGAGGGACTGACTCCGATTGACCAGTATTTTGAGAACAACATAGCCGGCAAACTGGGGTCTTTCTATCTGATTTACTTCGGACGGGAGCCGCTCAAAGAATGGGAGTTTCGCCTTCCCCAAAAAGGTCTTAAGCCCGGACTGCGGTTTCAAGCGGACTTGATCGACACATGGAATATGAAGATTACGCCGCTGGAGACGGTATTTGAGTTGGAAAAATTGAATCGATACACGTATATTGACAAACACAGATCGAAAATTGTCTTGCCTGCCGCTCCTTACATGGCCCTTCGGATACGACGGATTGATTAAAATGAAAAATATTTCCCTTTTCATCCTGTTTAAGATTTTGATTTTGTCGTCGGCGTCGGCGACAGTAGGAGACTCGGAGGAGCCGGTACGATATATCGGAGAGATCAAAACCTCCAGCAGCGATTACAAAAACGGCTTCCATGACGGGCAGCTGCGTCCGGCCGTCGGCGTTCAGAATTACCAGATCCTGCGGGCCAACCGCACCCATCCGGAATGGTCGGACGGGCTGGGCTGGACGTACAATCATGCCCCGATGCTGGCCTATGCCAACGGCCAATTTTACTGCCAGTACCTGACCAATCCCACCGGCGAGCACATTCCGCCGGGGGTTACGATGCTGACCCGTTCGACCGACGGACGCCGCTGGAGTCGCCCGCAGATACTCTTCCCGATTTATCCTGTCTCGGATGAAAAGGCCGTTGTGTCCTATCAGTTTATGCATCAAAGGATGGGCTTTTATATCGCTCCTAACGGACGTTTTTTGACAATGGGCTTTTACGGCTCTCCCTATGGAGACGGGGTCGGCCGGGTAGTACGAGAAATCTGCGCCGATGATTCGCTGGGACCGATTTACTTTATTCGAGTTAACGACAATTGGAAGGGGCCGGTCAATTACCCGCTTTATACAGAATCCAATGACAGCGGCTTTGTCCAGGCGTGCCGATCTTTTCTGGAGGACAAGATCCGCAGAATCCAGTGGTGGGAAGAAGATCAGTTTGCCCAAGACCGGGACGAATTTTATCGGGTTTCCTGGGGAGCCGACCGAGGGCGCAGCAGACCCGGCAAGGCATTCTGTTTTTACACGCGGCCGGATGGAGCAGTGATCGGATTTTTCAAGGATCGCTGGGTGACGATGTCGCGGGATCAGGGGCAAACCTGGTCGGTTCCGGTTCGCTGTGAAAGTTTGACCTACGGCGGGGCAAAGATCTGGGCTCAAAAACTGGATAACGGCCAATATGCTCTGGTCTATAATCCCACCGGCAGCCAGGCGCGCCATCCGCTCAGCATCGCCACAGGCAATGACGGCATTCTGTTTGATCATTTGGCCAATGTGCACAGCGAAGTGCCGCCCAAACGCTTCTGGGGACGAGAGAAACGTCCCGGCCCGCAGTACGTTCGCGGCATTATCGAAGGCAACGGCAATCCTCCCGGGCAGGATTTGTGGGTTGTATATTCTGTGAACAAAGAGGATATCTGGATTTCGAGGATTCCGATTCCTGTAGAATGGGAAGAAAAAGGCATAGTGCAGGACGACTTCAGCCGGATGGAAACCGGCGGGATCATTGAGCGATGGAATATCTATAGTCCGCAATGGTGTCCGATAGAGGTGGTCGATTTTCCAAGCCGAACGGAAAAAAGCATGCGGATTAAGGACGAAGATCCTTACGATTATGCCAAGGCGGTGCGGGTCTTTCAGAACGCTCCGCGACAAAACATTTCGTTTGCTTTGTATGCGGAGTCCTCGGAGCAGGCGCTGGAAATTGAAATCCTCTCGGCGCGCGGCGATCGGCTGGTGCAGAGCCGAATCGACACAGACCGGGCTTTTCGGGTAAAAAATGGATCGGATTTTTCTTCGCAGACCGTCCGCCTTGAGGCAAAGCGATGGCACATCGTCCAGATCGAGCTGGATACGCCGAAGCGGCGG
>JAKJEN010000015.1:4346-13303 GCA_022705405.1 Planctomycetota bacterium
TGGAAAGGAGATCCTTCGGAAGGCGGTGTATTCAGCCGAGGAAGGCGAACCGGAAAGAATAGAGTTTCGCACCGGCCGCTACCGCCTGACCGATGAGGTGCAGAAATACAAAAGCGGAGATGAATCAAAGCCCGGCTGGGATGAGCCGGGGGCCGATGAACCGGTTCCGGCGGCTGTATATTATATAAAGGATTTTCAAGCGGTTCCCAACCGTTCGTCGGTTCTGGATCCGCAGACCTTTGGTCATTATGTCGAGTATTTTAACGGGATGGAGGAGGAGCGCATTGTCAACGCGGTGCCCAATGCTCGGGCGTGGGATTGGATGAAAGACAAGATCCCCCTGTTTGAATGTCCGGATAAGGATCTGGAGGAGATTTATTATTACCGGTGGTGGGTCTTTCGCAAACATCTGAAACAGACGCCGGATGGATATGTTTTTACGGAATTTCTGAACAAGGTCAACCACAGCGGCAAGTACAATACAATCAGCTGCGCCCTCGGACATCAAATTTATGAAGGGACCTGGCTGCGCGACAAACGATATATCGACCAGTATGCCCGGTTCTGGTATACCGGCCATGAAGGCGGTCTTCAGCCGCATTTTCATAAATACAGTCATTGGGCGACCTGGGCCTTGTACCGCAGGTATTGGGTCACACAGGATGCCGAATATTTGACCGGACTGCTGGATGCTCTGGTTCGTGATTATGAGGCATGGGGTATCGAGAAAGGGTTGGAAAACGGTCTGTTCTGGCAGTATGATGTACGGGATGGAATGGAGGAATCCATCAGCGGTTCCCGCAAAGAGAAAAACATCCGGCCGCCTTTGAACTGTTATCTTTACGGCAATGCCCTGGCAATCTCCCGGATTGCCGAACTGGCGGGTCGAACGGCGATTGCCGAGGCATATGCAGCCAAAGCGGCCCGGCTCAAAACGCTGATTCAGGAACTGCTATGGGATCCGCAGGCACAGTTTTTTAAGGTCCGGCTGGCGGGGGGGCAGTTGGCGGATGTGCGAGAAGCCGTCGGCTATATTCCCTGGTATTTCAACCTGCCCGATCCGGGGTATGAGCAGGCGTGGCGGCAGTTAACGGATCCTGAAGGATTTATGGCTCCGATGGGATTCACAACCGCCGAACGAAGGCATCCGGCATTTCGAAGTCATGGAGTGGGTACCTGTGAATGGGATGGGGCTGTCTGGCCGTTTGCAACCAGCCAGACGCTGACCGGGCTGGCCAACCTCCTGCGAAATTATTCCCAGCCGTATGTTGATCGGACGGTTTTTTTTGAGGCCCTGCGGACCTATGCGCGTTCTCAGCGCCGGCTGGGCAAACCCTATATCGGAGAATACCTGGATGAAATGACGGGCCAGTGGCTAACGCCCGATTCGGATCGGAGCCGCTATTACAATCACTCCACCTTCTGCGATCTGGTCATCACCGCTTTGGCGGGTCTTGTACCCGCGCCGCAGGATTCTGTAAAGATCGACCCGCTGATTCCGGAAGACCGATGGGACTGGTTCTGCCTGGATCGGGTGGCGTATCGCGGCCGCGATCTGACTATTGTCTGGGATCGCACAGGAGAAAAATACGGCCGAGGCAGAGGATTGACTGTTTTTGCGGATGAAAATCCGGTTGCACATTCTGAAAGATTAGCGCCTCTGCGGATAAATCTTAAATGATCTCAAGCGAACCCTTCCCAAAAGCATCCGGGCCCGATCTTTGAAAACCGCCCGATTCATCGAATTTAGATTGTTTTCAGAACTCTATGTCGTCTGAATAATGCCTGTGTTTTCCGTTACTATCAGTACCGAAGCCAGCTAAGAGTCGAACACTTTTATATAGTGTTAAATCTCGTTAAGGTTGTTCCCGTGCATTGGACAAAAATACCATTGAACTAAAGTGGAATTGTACTCCACGGGTTACGGTTTAAGCTGCTTTGGGCGGGAGAGTCCGGAGGATGACTGTGCCAAAAGCCGAAGTAGCCGCGAACTGCCCGCTGTCCATCAGCGTCATATCAAAACCCATTCCTTTTGCAAGGCCATACACTGCCGTCGGCGTCTTGTCCTCTGGCAATGCCCTCGGCGCCACACGGGGTCGTACAGGATAAAAAATCTCAGTTCCAGCCGAAAGCATTAGCTCCAGCAGCGTTAAAAGTTCAAAAATATAAAGGTTTACAATACTGAAATAGTGTAAAAAGGCCCGATATACCTATAATACTAATATATGATGACTTTTTTAACAAATTTTTATTTTAACAGGTGACGAAAGATAATCTGGAGAAATAGAACAAGTAGATGATTTTAGTTAACTCGGATATATGTCGGGAAATACACAACATAATAGATCCAGTGAGACGGAAAAAACCAAGCTCTTTATGAGTTTGGTCTTGTCCGGCCAGCGGAGGATCTATTTTTACATTCTGAGTATGGTTATTCATCCGTCAGATGCAGATGATATCCTCCAGGACACCCTGGCCCTGATGTGGAGTAAATTCAGGGAATTTAAGCCCGGAACGGATTTTGTGGCTTGGGGAAAGACCATCGCGCGATTCAAAGTAATGAATTATTTGAGGAAAAACAAATCCGCCAAGCTTCAATTTGATGACGATGTGCTCAAACTGATCGAGTCTGAATCCGACCAGGCGGATAATTTGTCTGACCGATTGGAGATCATAAAAAAATGCATCCAAAAACTCTCCCCTAAGGAACAGGATCTTTTGGTCATGCGGTATCAGAAAGATTTTTCTTTTAAGAAGATGGCATTTCGGATCGGTATTTCCAAACAAAGCGCATACCGATCCATCAGCCGGATTCATGTAAAGCTGGCCAAATGCCTTCGGTTTGCACTGGGAGTTGGAGCGGCCTATGGACAATAACGATAAACTGCTGGCCGAGATCGGCGATTTGCTGATCCGGGCGATGGACAATGCTGTGACGGCCGAGGAATTTGCCCGCCTCCAGCAGCGGCTGCGTTCAGAACGACTGGCCCGCCAGCATTATTTTGATCTCCTTTCAACTCTGGCCGGAATGGATCAGATGCAGGATCTGCTGATGGAGGAAGATGCCGCGAAGACGATGGATCTTTTGGCGGCATTGGCGGAAAATGAAAAAACCGCGACGGCCGTGGAAGTCAAAAAAGAAGAAAAACCAGTCGATTCGAACCTGCCAAAACGCAAAATTCATAAACCTCGCCCTCAGGTCAGCCGGTTATCCGTGATTTCTCTGGTTCTTTCCTCTGCGGCCTTGCTTTTTTTGATGGCCTATGCTTTTTTGATTTCCCCCGGCCAAACCGGCGTGGAGGTAGCCACACTGACCGACAGCGTGGGGGCCAAATGGTCGTTGTCGGATACTTTAGCCGAAGGCAGCCGACTGATGACCGGACCCGATCCGATTCAAATTACCAAGGGGATCGTCCGGATTCAAACAGATAACGGGGTTCAACTGCTGCTGGAGGGTCCGGCGGAGTTTCGGTTCATCAATTCCGATGAACTGTCCATGAATTACGGGCGGATCTTTGTCAATGTATCCGGAACTGCCGAGGGCTTTTCCGTTCAAACCCAGAAATCCAAAATTATTGATTTGGGCACGCAGTTCGGCGTATATACGGATATCCGCGGGGAGACGCAACTGCATGTTTTTGAAGGAAAAACGATTCTGTTTGCCGGTTTGCACAACCAAGCGAAGAAGGTTTTGAATCTGACGGCCGGACAGGCCTGCCAGTTCAGTCCTTCGGTCGATGAGGTCCGCAGCATTCGGCTGTCTGAGGACACGTTTGCCAAGTCCATTGACTCCGGGGTCAATCTGATCTGGAGAGGCCAGAAAGAAATCAACCTGGCGGATGTGGTCGGAGGCGGCAATGGATTCGGTTCCGGACGGCTCAATATGGGAATCAATCCGCAGAATGGACATTTCGTAAAACCGGAATGCCGCACCCGCCGCTGCGGCAACGCCTATATTCCTGTGGCTTCCAATGTCTTTGTGGATGGCGTGTTTGTCCCGAACGGTTCTTCTGAACAGATCGTTTCCTCCAGCGGACTGCGGTTTAAGGAATGCCCAAAGACAACCGGCACATTTTTTGCCGATATTGTCAATACGCCCAAGTCGATTCGATCGATGAAGAATACCGACGGTTTTCACCTTCAGATGGGAGATATCAATTATTCTCAGGAGGCCAATCCGAGCATCTTTTTACACGCCAACCTGGGAATTACCTTTGACCTGAACGCCTTCCGCGACCGGTTGCCGGGGGTGAAAATCGTTCAATTCAGCTCCCTGATCGGCATTAGCGATACCGCTCTTCGCACATCCAGAGCGGCGATCTGGGTACTTGTGGATGGGCAGGTGCAGTATTGCAGGGAGGTCGCAGGCCGCGGATTGGCGGATTCGATCCGGATTGAAATTCGGGATACCAGCCGATTCCTGACCCTGGCGGCCACGGAGGGGTCGGATCCGCAATCGCAGCAGGATCAAAATGAAATCGGCTATGACTGGTGCATCTTCGGAACCCCGAAACTGCGGCTGAACTAAGAATGAATTTAGTAATCATTACACAGGGTAATGAATCAATATCAATAAAGTTTTAGTGGAGGGTTTGGTTATGAAAAACAAATTTGGAATGATCGCAGCGCTTTTTCTAATAGGCCTGGCGGCCGTTTCCACAGCGGAAGTGTCCATTACGACCGCCGTCGGCAGCGGCGCTGATGGAGGCGTGTCCAATGACAGCAATCAGGGGCCTTCTGTGCTGCTTGGCACGGCGACCAATGTCAATCTTCGCCGGTATGACGGAACGCGCGCCAAGGCCGTATTGCTTCGATTTGACATCAGTTCGCTCGGCGATAACTACTTTGACGGAGCTATTTTGTCGATTACTACCAGTTCCACCTCCAACCGGGCCAGAACCGTGAATGTCTATGGTCTGCTTGATGGCGACGATGATCTGTGGTCAGAGTCCAACCTCTGCTACAATACGGCCCCCGGTTTGCTGGCGGCCTCGCTGGGCTACATTACGATCGATACGGCCAAATGGTCTCAGGTTGGAACCATCAACTTTGCGGCAGGTCCGGCCCTCAATTCAGGCGCTTTAAATTTAAGCGATATGATCGCAGCCGACACAAATGGGCTGATTTCCTTACTGCTTTATACATCCACCTCGGACAGCAGCCAGAGCTGGTATTGCGCTATGAAGGAATACTATCCCACTTATCCGTCTCCGACTCTGACTTTTCCCAATGCGCTTCCCCGGGGGGCGTCGTATCCCTCGCCGGCCGACGGAGAAACCCTCATTGATCTGTCTTCAATTCAGGTGTGCTGGAAGAACTGGCAGATCGATCGGGCGGTTGTCTGGTTTGGGGCTGCAGATGCCAATGAAGCCAATTACCAATCTCTGCTTAGCCCGCTGACCGCAATTGATAATCCTGATGAAGAGGAATGTGTATCCGTGGGAACCCTGACAGCCCCTCAGACCTATTCCTGGGTTGTCGAGGGCTGGGTATATCCGGAATCGGACCCTGAACATTTGGGAGACCCCAATCAGCTGGCGAGCGTGTCGGTTTGGCAGTTCTTTACATCCGCACTGCCGCGCGTACACGCCAGCCCGTCCGATCAGTATAAGGATACCGGCCAAACCGTCGTATTCACCGCAATCTTTGATTCCCAGTATCCCCTGGTCGGCTCGATCTGGTCCAAAGACGGCGTCGACTTGGATCCGGAGGATCCGGATATAGATGTTGCCATCGACAGTCTGGGCGGCAATCAATACTCCTCTACGCTGACAATCAGCCAGGCCAAACTGGCCAACGACGGGGCTTATGCCTGTATTGGTCAGAATGCCTACGGCGTTTCAGAATCGACGAAACCGGCCTATTTGGTGATCCGACGCCTGCTGGCCCACTGGGATTTTAACGGGACCGTACAAGACCAGACAGGAACCTACGACGGAACGCTGTATGGCGAAGCGAACTATGGGAATGACGGAACCCGCCATTACCTTGAGTTTGACGGAACCAGCAATTATGTCCAGCTGCCGGATGGTTTTGAGAATTTCAGAGCCGGTGTGACTGTGGCCATGTGGGTAAATCCGGCAACTGCCGGCAATTATGCCCGGTTCCTCGACCTGGGCAACGGGGCGCCGTCCGACAATCTGATCTTTACACGCGCCGGCACAACCTCGTGGCTGCATTTTGAATCCTTTAACGGAACGACGTCCGGAGGATTTATTTCTCTCGGTAGCGGAACGCTTACGGAAAATAACTGGCAGTTCTTTGCGGTGACCGTAAATGAAGCAGGCCAGGCCGTGCTTTATAAGAATGGGGCGCCCATTGTCTCCGGCGCGACCTTTGCAAAACCCAATGTGATTTTGCGAACCGACAACTTTATCGGCAGCAGCAGCTGGACGGACTATGCGCGGTATAACGGAGCCATAGACGATCTGAAAATCTACAACTATGGGCTGAGCGAAGATGCCGTAGCTCAGTTGTATGCGGATGTAGCGGGCGATTTCTGCCGATTCCGACCAATTTATGACTTTGATGGCAACTGCATTGTCGATCTGTCCGATTTTGCTGTTTTGGCGGCGGATTGGCTTCAGTGCGGAATTCATCCGCATACGATGTGTCCTTAACCAGTGACCGAATTCAATCGAAAAAACGGCTCGCTGAGGCGGCCGATATTGTGACTACTGAAAACGGAGGAATACTTATGAAAAATAAAAATGTTTGGTTATCAATGTTTCTGCTGGCGGCGCTTGGATCGGCGATTCAGGCGGAAGTAATTATTCGAACGCACGTAGAGCCGGCCGGAGGGCCCTATACCGCTGTATCCTCGGACAACCGTATAGAAAGTCAGAATGTGAATACGGTGTACAGAACCTCCCAGCTCAAAATGCGCCATGCAAATGCAAACCGTATTATCATTCCCTTTATGCGGTTTGATATCAGCGCGGTGACCGGGCTGGATCTCAGCGGCGCTGTGCTGAGCCATACCATTACTTGGGAAAGCAATTCAACGACGGTTACCCTGGATGTGTACGGGCTGATCGACGGCGAGAACGATTATTGGGATTCCAATACGCTGACATGGACGCTGGCCAGCGGAACGCTTGCGTGGCTGACCTGGACAACGGATGGGTCGGGAATCTACACCAACTATACGCCCAACGCCGAGATCTGGCAGAAATTGGGAACCGTGACCGTTTCTGTGACGGCCGGCAGTCCCAATCTGACGGTCGCCACAAATCCGACCGACTGCAATCTTGACTCATTCCTCAATGCAGATACCAATGGGCTGGTAACCCTGGCTCTGATGTCCGGTGTGAACAACCACTGGTGCGATATTGCTTCTGCGGATATTTCGGGACCGGGACTGACGTTTCCGGAATCCTACCGCCCGACGCTGACGATTCCTGTGGGCCAATCCAATCCGCAGCCGGCAAACAATAGTACGATTGTCGACTATGATTCGCTCAACCAGTTGTGTTTTGAAAACAAGAGCATTCCCCTCTATCAGGTCTGGTTTGGCGCCGCAGATGCGAATGAACTGGATTACCGGTCCGTTCTGACCCGGATTGCTTCGATTGAAGATCCGGCCTCGAATGTGTGCGTTCCCATTCCAGCCGAAATGCTGCCGCTGTCGGCTCCGCAAACGTATACCTGGGTCGTAGATGGATATAATTACCCCATTTCGGACCCCAATC
Source organism: Planctomycetota bacterium (assembly GCA_022705405.1). Taxonomy (GTDB): domain Bacteria; phylum Planctomycetota; class Phycisphaerae; order Sedimentisphaerales; family Anaerohalosphaeraceae; genus JAHDQI01. The sequence goes on from JAKJEN010000015.1 coordinate 12,038, forward strand.
AAACAGGGGAGCCGAATCAGCTTGCCATAAGCAAACTGTGGAAATTCTTTACCTCGTCGGTTCCGACAGTTCACGCCAGTCCCGCCGATCAATACAAATTCCCCGGCGAGACGGCCGTTTTTTCAGCCGTCTTTGACGCCGTTACGCCCGTTACGGAGGTCTTTTGGTACAGGGATAATACGGTTTTGAATCCGTCGGATCCGGATGTTACGATCGAAATTATCAATGGAACCGAAGATCAATATACGGCGATGCTGACGCTGGCCAATATCGGGCTCGTTGACGAGGGATCTTATTTCTGCGTCGCGTACAACAGCGGCGGCTCTTCCTCTCCCACCGGGTCGGCTTATCTGGTGGTCAAACGGCAACTGGCCGGCTGGAATCTGGATGCAGACGCCTCCGATTCAATAGGAAATTATAACGGCACGCTTTACGGCAATCCGACTTTGGTCTCAGAAGGAAACCGTCAGGCGATGGTTTTTGACGGAGTCAATGATTATATTCAACTGCCGCCGGGATTTGCCAATTTTAATGCGGGAATGACTATTTCCGTGTGGGCCAAACCCTCGGTTGCGGGCAGTTGGGCCAGATTCATTGATTTTGGCAATTTTACCCAGGGCGGCGCGCAGATCGATAATATCCTGTTCACTCGCTATGGGGTGGATCCGACCGTGCGGTTTGATTCCGGCGGCGGCGCCGTGAACGCCGCCAATGTCATGGCCCTGAATGAATGGCAGCACTTTGGGATAACGATGACCCAGACCGGGGCGGTGACGATTTATAAGAACGGGCTTTCGATTCAGACCGGAACCGTCGCCCGGCCGGCCGTTGTCGAACGAAACTACAATTATATCGGCAAGAGCAACTGGACGGCTGACGCCCTGTATTCGGGGGCTATGGATGAAATCAAGATCTATAACTATGCCCTAAGCGCAGATGATATGGCGACCCTGTACTCGGATGTAGCCGGGCCGTTCTGCCGCACTCCGCAGAAGTATGACTTCAACGGAAACTGCGTGGTGGATCTGGGGGATCTGGAGATGTTCGCGGCAAAATGGCTGGATTGCGGGTATTGGCCGGCCGTTTGTCCGCCGCTTCCGTAACCGAAGTGTTTCGGCTTTTTTGCAGCGGGCAGTCCGGGTACTGCCCGCTGTTTTTCAACCTTATTTGATTCGGGGGTTTTATGAAACAGTGGTTGGTTTGGTCGATTCCGTTAATCTGGATAACAGGCGGTTTGACCGCCGCCGGTACAGCTGTATGGCGGGG
>JAKJEN010000015.1:13332-18014 GCA_022705405.1 Planctomycetota bacterium
CCCGCCGATTGATCTGCTGGACGGCGTCGGGGACTATTTAACGATCGGCACCGGAAGCCCTTATAATCCGGTTCACAGCGCCAGTCTTCCCACGCGCCCCAACGGGCTCAGCACGACGGACCAGGCGGTCTTTACCATCAACGGCGGCGATCTCCTGCCGTATGGAGATAATACCTTCAACGGGCAGGTGATCATCAATCAGGGCAATCTCAACAGCCGAGGCAATGTCTATATCGGCAGCGGCGCAGCGGGAACCGTGACGGTCAAAGGCGGCTCTTTTTCATATAAAAATACCCTTTACATTGGTCGCAACAGCGGCGGAGTCGGCGTCCTGAATGTCTGGGGAGGCAATGTCTGGATGAGCGGACAGCCCGTCGTCGGTTCCAACGGAGGAACTGGACATATCAGCATTAAAAATGACCGATTTATCTACTGTGCCGGCGACCAGAGAACTTTTTTTCAAAACCTGATTACCGCCGGAAAGATGAGCACAGACCCCGGCTGGGCAATCCTGATCGATTATACGCCCTCTGCGAACATCACCTCAGTCACATCGACTAAGATTGTCGGAGCCGGCGAACCCCAGCCGTCGGATAAAGCCAAAGAAATCCCCGTTGCCGATCTGAAATGGCGTCCCGGGACCTCTGCGGTTCAAAGTCGGGTATTTCTCGGCACGGATTACCTGACTGTATTGAATGCGACTGTTTCGACGGCCGGCATTTATCTTGGCTCGACAACCGGCAATCGCTGGACTCTTTCTGCGCCGCTGAATGAGGGGACAACCTATTACTGGCGAGTCGATACGGTCGCCGCTTCGCAGACCCGCAAAGGAACCGTATGGAGTTTTACGCCGGCGGATGTTAGGCCGCCTCGCTATATGGAAAAACTCGGCCGCGGGGTCATCGCCCTCTATCAGGGCGGCAATGCGGTGTATGTGGGCTGGCGTCTGCTGGCGCAGGATCCCGCCGAAATCGCATTTAATCTTTATCGAAACGGAATCAAGCTGAACAGCGCCCCGATTACGCAGAGCACAAATTGGACGGATAACGGAATTACAACGACTGTCGCCAATACCTATACCGTCCGCACAGTGATCGACGGACGCGAATCGGAGGAGGAGGCCTCCTATACGCTGGGAGCCAATCCTGTTTCGGCGCGTTTTTTTACAGTCCCTTTGAACAAAGTTCCCGGCGCCGATACATATTCTCTTCGCTATGTCTATGTCGGCGATCTGGATGGGGACGGAGAATATGATTTTGTCGTCAATCGCGACAATGACTCGCTGGCGACTTACAAGACGCTTGAAGCATATCGGCGCGACGGGACCTTTCTGTGGAGGGTAAATCTGGGACCTAATATTCAGGAGGCCTATACGCTGGTCTTTGACTTTGACCAGGACGGGCGGGCCGAGGTTGTGACTAAAACCAGCGAGGCAACGGTATTCGGCGACGGCACGGCGATCGGAGATACCGACGGAGACGGCATAACGGACTATCGTGTGATCGGCCGTCAGTACGAAATCTGGACAGGACCCGAATTTCTCTCCATCCTGGACGGAATGACCGGCAGGGAGTTATCCCGAACGGACTTCATTCCTCGCGGAGACATCAATGATTGGGGAGATAACTATGGACATCGCGCTAATTTTATCAAAGAGTGCGTCGCTTATCTGGATGGGGTGCATCCGAGCATTGTGTTTATGCGCGGCCCCGGAGATTTTATGAAGATTTGGGCGTGGGATTTTACCGAGGGGCAGCTGACCCTGCGCTGGACCTGGTTTAACAATCATCATGCGGGCCTGCCGGCTGATCAGAATTGGGCGGATTTTCATCAGATACGAGCGGTGGATCTGGACGGTGACGGAAAAGACGAACTTCAACTCGGCGGCTCTGCGATTGATGATGACGGAACGCCCCTTTATGGTACGGAACTGACTCACGGCGATCGCTATCAGATAGCGGATTTTGATCCGGATCGACCCGGTCTGGAGGTGTATGCGATCCAGCAAAATAATCCGACGCTGCTGGGAGCGGCGTATTATGACGCGGCGACCGGCGAAATTCTGGCGCGGTATTATATGAACGCTTTTGGAGACGTCGGCCGCGGCGATGCCGGGGATTATGACCCGGACCACAAAGGACTCGAATTTTATTCCACCATGAACGGCATGTATAACTGCAAAGGCGAATTGATCTACGACGAGCATCCTTTCCCAACGCTGGGGATCTGGTGGGACGGCGACCTGCGGCGCGAATTCTTTGCCAGCGCCGACGGCGAAGGCCGCAATCCGGTCATCAACAAATGGAATCATAAGACCAAAAATTCGGATCGATTGTTCACGATTTACAACGATCATGGATCGTATTCAGTGATTTCTCCGTATGCAGCAAGGCCTCCGTTTCTGGGGGATATTTATGGAGATTGGCGAGAAGAGGTGATTCTGGAGGAAAGGGATCATTCCAAATTTCGCGTTTATTCGACGACAATCCCCACAACGGTCCGACTTTATACCCTGATGCAGAATCCATATTACCGAGTCGATGTGACCCACAAGGGGTACATTGTCACGACATACACGGACTATTACCTCGGAGAGGAGATGGAAACCCCGCCGCCGCCGTATATTCAACCGGTCAATGGCCCGGCCCCGAAAACCGGAAAAATTCTTCGGCAGTGGTGGACCGGCGTCGGCGGATCGGCCGTGGAGGATCTGACCTCCAGCCCTGATTACCCGAATACTCCCAGCGGCGCAGGGTATATTGGAAGTTTGGAAGGGCCTGCAAACTGGAACAATTTATATGGAACCCGAATTCGGGGCTATCTGCATCCGTTTCAAACGGGCCTTTACACCTTCTGGATTGCCGGAGACGATGCCGCGGATCTTTGGCTGAGTTCTGATGCATTGGCGCAGAATGCGGTTTTAATCGCTTCAGCGCCCGCCTGGACCGATCCGTATGAATGGAACAAATACCCGACGCAGCAATCGGCCGCTGTGCCGCTGATTGGCGGACGTAAATACTACATAGAAGTCCTTCACAAAGAAAATACCGGCGCCGATCATGTCGCTGTGGCTTGGCAGAGAAACGGGATCGATAATCCCCAGGTGATAAAAGGACTCTACCTGTCGCCTTGGAAGTTCGGGCAAATGGGAGATCTGACCGAGGACGATCAGGTTGATTTGGACGATATAAAAAGAATCGCACAGGACTGGCTGATTACGGATTGCGATTTCGACCTGAGTATCGATATGAATGGGGACTGTTTGATCGACATGATGGATCTGTGGCAGCTGGTCCAAAACTGGCTGGTCGGCGTGGAGTATTAGAAAAAACGGCGGAACCAATTATCTGAGTCGTCGGGTTGCAGTTGACATCTGCGCATAGGGGTGTTTCAATATCCGGCAATCGAAGACGTCTATCCGGACAAAATAAAACAGGATAAGCGCCGAATATGCAGGAAAGAACATGAGTCGGGCAGATTCTTTTTCCATAGATGAACAATATATGCGCATGGCGATTGATCAGGCCTATATCGCCGAAGAAAACGGCGATGTGCCGATCGGCTGCGTAATCGTCCATGAAAACCGGGTGATTGCCCGAGCGCAGAATCAGCGGGAGCAATTGCAGGATCCTACGGCCCATGCTGAGATCATCGCCCTTACGCAGGCGGCCGAAGCCATCGGCAGCTGGCGTCTGGAGGGCTGTACCCTCTATGTCACACTCGAGCCGTGCCCAATGTGTGCCGGGGCGCTGGTTCTGGGACGACTGGCCCGACTGGTATATGGAACCGATGATCCTAAGACGGGGGCTGTAAAGAGCTTATACAATATAGTGCAGGATCGGCGGCTCAATCACCAATTGGAAGTGACCGGCGGGGTGATGGCCGACGACTGCCGGGCCCAGCTGCAGGCCTTTTTTCAAAGACGAAGAAATGAAAACCTGAACCTTTGAAAAGGGGGCGTTTTTGGCGTTGCAATAAGAGCCGGCTTCCATTATCATCCGTTTGTGCCTGCCGATTGATCTGGAGAGGTGTCGGAGCGGCTGATCGAGCAGCCTTGGAAAGGCTGTGTAGGGCTTGTCCCTACCGTGGGTTCGAATCCCACCCTCTCCGTTATTCAAGGAATTGTGTAGCTGGGTGAGTTCAACGGAATGGAGGTCCTGTCATGCGCCGGAGAAAAGCGCTCAAAAAATTCTTTTTTTCAGCAAGTCTGTATTGGCTTTCAGGTCTGGCTGGCCTGACTGGAATGGGCTGCCGGGCGACTTCAATGGGTTTAAGCCCAACTGCACGGGGGGAAGTTGTCGTCAATTCCCTTCGATGTGAATATCTGACCGATCCGATCGGAATCGATACGCCTGCGCCTCGATTAAGCTGGGTAATTCAATCGAATAAGAGAGGAGTTCGCCAAACGGCCTATCAGATTCTTGCATCTTCCTCGCGCCAGAAACTGGCAAACCAAATCGGCGATCTGTGGAATAGCGGAAAGATTTCTTCCCAGCAGTCTGTTCAGGTCGTATATGGCGGAAAAACGCTTCTGTCCGGACAGGATTGCTTCTGGAAGGTCAGGGTGTGGGATCAAAACGGCAGACGAAGCGAGTGGAGCGAACCTGCTCGTTGGTCCATGGGACTGCTCCAGCCGACCGATTGGACGGCGAGGTGGATTCAGCAGCGCGATCCGGCGCCGG
>JAKJEN010000015.1:18024-30823 GCA_022705405.1 Planctomycetota bacterium
ATATCCTCTCCCGATCTTCCGCAAGCCGTTTGAGATCCAGTCCGATGTGAAAAGCGCCAAAGTGTATGTCTGCGGATTGGGTCATTATGAGTTGTTTGTAAATGGGCAAAAAGCGGGGGAACATTTTCTGGATCCCGCCTGGTCCCTTTATGAAAAAACGGTTTATTACAATACCTTTGATATTACGGATTTCCTGCGGGTCGGAAGCAATGTTTTTGGAGTGATGCTGGGCAAAGGGTTCTATAATACAAGAGGAGACCGGCGTATTCATTTTGTGAATATTTATCGCCCTTTGAAGCTGATTCTCCAGGCCGACATTGAATACAAAGACGGCAGCCGACAGGTGGTTGCATCGGATGGTTCCTGGAAATTTACCCGCGGCCCGCTGACTCATTGCGCGATCCTTGGAGGCAGCGACTATGATGCCCGGCTTTTGCCGGCTGACTGGCGCCTGCCCGGGTATGATGAGGCCGACTGGAAGCAGGCAGAAGAAACCGCCGGGCCGGGCGGGATGCTGACGGCCTTTACAGCGGCCCCTATGAAGCGAATTGCCGTTTTTAAACCGATTTCGGTTGAAGAACCCCAAGCCGGATATTTTGTCTATGACTTCGGTCAAAATGCCTCTTTTACCCCCCGCATTACCCTTGAAGGACAAGCCGGCCAAAAAGTTCGTTTCACCCCATCGGAACAGCGGCACGGCCAGACCGGCTTGGCCAATGACGGCAAAGGCAGGGTCAATCCCGCCAGGATCGGCAGTCCGAACTATTGGGAATATACCCTGCGGGGAGGCGGCCGGGAATCATGGTCGCCTCAGTTTACCTACAGCGGGTTTCAATATATCGAAGCGTCAGGAGCCGTCCCGGAAGGACAGCCCAATCCGCAGAATCTGCCGATCATCCGGGAACTGGACGCCATCCAGGTGCGGAACGCCTCGCCCAAAGCAGGGACATTCGAATGTTCAAACCCCCTCTTTAATCAGATCAATGAATTGATCGACTGGGCCGTGCAGAGCAATATGGCCCATGTCTTGACGGACTGTCCGCACCGGGAAAAACTCGGATGGCTTGAAGAAAGTTATCTGATGGGACCTTCCATTCTTTGGAATTATGATACGGCGGCGTTATTTACAAAGAAGATTCGGGATATTCAGGATTCGCAGGACCCAAGCGGACAAATCTATACAGTAGCTCCGAACTATCCGGCGTTTAAGGACGGCTTTCGATATAGCCCGGAATGGGGAGCGGCGGGCGTTTTTCTGCCCTGGCTGGTGTACCAGTGGTACGGCGATGTGCGGATTCTTGAGCAAAGCTACAATATGATGAAGGGATACGTGGATTTCATGCGGGATACCTCCGATGAACTGATTGCAATGCCGGGCTTGGGAGACTGGTTTGATTACGGGCACGGCGAGTCGCTGGGACCTTCCCGCTTTACGCCCGTAACGCTGACCTCGACGGCAATCTTCTATGGCTGTGCCGAAGTAGTTGCCAAAACCGCCTTGCTGTTGGAAAAGACAAAGGAAGCCCAGGCGTATGCTGCGCTCTGTGATGCGATCCGGGAGCGATTTAATAAGGAATTCTTTGACGGCAGGGCGGTGTACCAGAATCAGGGAAGCCCGCAGACGGCCAATGCCATGGCTTTGGCGCTTGGGCTGGCTCCAAAGCAGGCCCGGCCGGCCGTACTGGAGGAAATTTTAAGGGACTTAAAGGAGCGAAACTACCAGCAGACCGCCGGGGATGTGGGATTTCACTACCTGGTTCAGACTCTGAGCGATTTCGGCCGTTCCGATGTGCTGTATAGGATCGCAAACCGCGAAGAACTGGGCAGCTACGGCTATATCATCAAGCAGGGATGGACCAGTCTGCCGGAGGCATGGAATATCAAGCTGACCTCTTCGATGAACCACCTGATGCTGGGACATATACAGCAGTGGTTCCAGCAGCATCTTGTTGGAATACGGCCTGACCCAGCTGCAGCCGGATTCAAAAAATGCATTATAAAGCCCGAACCGGCAGGCGATATCGTCTGGTGCAGAGGGTCGCATACCTGTCTGTATGGAACAATCCAAAGCGCATGGAAGATTGAGAAGAACCAATTTATCCTGGATATAACAATTCCGGCCAATACATCGGCCGATGTTTACATCCCGGCCGAAAGCCAGATGGAAGTCGCTGAAGGAAAAAGCAAAGCCGTTCATGCAAAAGGGGTTGACTTTAAAAGAATGGAAGACGGCAGGGCGGTTTTTGCAGTGGCATCCGGACGGTATCGATTCCAATCGCCGGTTCGCAAATCCGCCGATTGACCGTTAAGCCGATCGGCTTAACGCAAAAGCAAAGGGCGTTTCTGCCGCAGCCAGGAGGGCAGCTGATCGCGGGTCACTTCCTTCCAGAGTCCGATTTTGGCCTGGATGGCCTGGTCCATAAGTTGCTCATAACGATCCGCACAGGAATGATCAAACCGCAGATCGGCATAGCCGTATCCGCACCGGACAATTTCTTCGTTGAGGATGCGGCCGTCTTCGAGCTGAATATAGGCCAGCAGCCGACCGTAAAAATCGCGAGAATCGCCCACAGTGTCCATCAGAACCGTCGCCTTCCGACTGCCGGCAAGAGATTCGGCGAAAGCAGCGGCCTCCGGACCAAAATACATCACGCCGGTTCTGGGATGCTTGGTTTCCGGGGTATCGATTCCGAGCAGGCGGACGCGAGTAAAAGGCGAGTTGCCGTCGGGAACATCCAGATCCAGCGTATCGCCATCGATTACCCGGGCGACCGCAAAAGTCTGCCGATGGTATTTCCGCTGATCGGCGGTATAGAAAAAGGCCTGCTCGATGGCCCTGCGAGCCGGCGGTCCGACCCAGTGATCGAGCGCTGCCAGAAGCGGCAGAAGCACAAAGACCAGCAGGAAGAAGAGCAGATTTCTGTTCCTGCGGCTGATCGCGTATCGAATGGGCTTTCGTCTTTTCATGGCGGATCTATAATAGCGCTTCGGACGCGAAAAAGTGAGAAAAAAGTCAGACGCATAAAAATCATTCAGGGGTCTCTGCGGGCCGGCGTTTCCTTCCGGCGAGAATCGGCCGAAACCGCCAACCGCCATCGAGGCGAAAAACCTCTGCATTCTAAGAAATAAAGAGTTGATTTTGGCCGGCGATTTGATATTTTATGGCACAAAAGCTCTGCGGCGTAGCGGAGCAAATGTACGTAAAATAGACTATTTCAAAGTGAGGAGTAAAAGTATGGCAAAGAGCGCCAAACCCGCTTCCAAGAGTGAGATTCTGTCCAATATCGCCCAAAAGACGGGACTTTCCCGCAAGCAGGTGGCGTCGGTATTTGAGGCCCTTTCCGGCCAGATCAAGGCGGCTGTGGGCAAGAAAGGCCCGGGCGTGTTTGCCTTGCCGGGCCTGGTGAAGATCACCGTCGTTCACAAGCCGGCCACCCCCAAGCGCAAAGGCATCAATCCGTTTACCAAGCAGGAGCAGATCTTTGCGGCCAAACCGGCTCGCAAAGTCATCAAGGTTCGACCCTTCAAGGCCCTCAAAGATATGGCCAAATAAGGGATCTGCCGCGCTGGCGCCGTCGTCTATATGTCTTTAGCCGCCCCTGCTCGGCATAGTCCTCGGTAATGGCCGAAGACTATGCCGCAGGGGGGTTGCGCCGTTTCCAGCACAAACCCTTTCTGCAAAAGCATAATTGAGCAGGGGCTGGAATGGAAAGAAAGCGCTCTACCTTTTTATCTCTGGGATATTTTTGGCAGAGGAAGAGGAGAAAGCAGAATATCCCACCGCCCCTCTTGACCCCATAGAATGCGGTCTTGTACAATGAAGGCCATGATAAGATCGGTCATTCTGATATTATTTTTGATTTCGAACTTCTCTGCGTTGTTTGCGCAGTCTTCAAAAGAAGATCGGGAACGTATCAATCAATTGAGCCGGGCTGACCACAAACTCATGATGGAGACCCTGGACATTTCCTCCATCCGGCCCGGACCTTCCGGAAATCCCAAGGCGCCGAATGCGGCCAATACCGACGAGGCAAAAGTCCAGCCCTACTTTCTTCCCAATCCGCTGGAATTTAACGATGGGTCCAAAGTCAGAAAGCCCGAACAATGGCCGGCCCGACGCGCTGAGATTCTCGAACTGTTTGACCGTGAAATCTACGGTCGGGTTCCCGAGCAGATGCCCCCGGTGCACTGGAAGATCATCCATGTGAACGAAGAAATCGACGGGGAATTCCCTGTGAAAATCAAACAACTGGAAGGAATCGTAGAGAATGCCTCCTGTCCGGACATCGAGGTAGCAATTCAGCTGACTGTCGCAGTGCCCAGCGGAGTCGGATCGCCCGTGCCCGTGATTATGGAGTTTGGCTTTCCGGGATGGGTCGGACAGTTTGGCCAGGGAAATGACGGGCTTACCTGGAAGCAGCAGTTGCTCAGAGAACAATGGGGATACGCAATTCTCAATCCTATTAGTTTCCAGGCCGATCATGGCGCCGGTTTGCGGGAGGGAATCATCGGTCTGGCGAACAAAGGACAGCCCCGAAAACCGGATGATTGGGGATGCCTTCGCGCGTGGGCCTGGGGCGCTGCTCGCGCCGTCGATTATTTCCAATCCGATGCGGATGTGGATGAAAAGCGAATCGGCATTGAAGGTCTTTCCCGATATGGCAAGGCCGCCGCCGTGGCGATGGCGTATGATCCGCGAATCGCCATCGGATTTATCGGATCTTCCGGGGCAGGCGGCGTCAAATTGCTTCATCGGGTATTCGGCGAACAGGTGGAGAACCTGGCCGGGCCCGGCGAATATCATTGGTTTGCCGGCAATTTTATCAAATATGCAGGCCCCTTAACCCAGGAAGATCTGCCCGTGGACGGTCATCATTTAGTCGCCCTCTGCGCCCCGCGACCAATATTTATCAGCGCCGGATCCGCTGCGGTGGAAGGCCAGTGGATCGATGCCAGAGGAATGTTTCTGGGAGGCGCTATGGCCGGCCCTGTTTACGAATTACTCGGCAAAAAAAGTATGAGGACAACGCTGTTCCCGCCTGAAGGAACATGGCTGGACGGCGATATCGCCTTTCGCCAGCACGAAGGGGGGCACACCACCGGCCCCAACTGGCCGTATTTTATCGAGTTTACAAAACGATACTTCCTGCAATAGATCCCGGAATCTATTCTGATCCTGCCAAATGTCCCGCAAAAAATATAGGTCCTTCATAGATCGGGTTTTCTATCCTGTAAACGAAACGCCAAAGCCGAAAATAACCCCCGATTCAAAAGAATTGACAGTCGATGTCCGATGATGATATAATATCCGGCGGGTTTGTCAGAAAATGGACGAAAGATAAAGAGAATAAGTCGGCTGGTTCTGCAGACCAAAAATACAAAATACGGTGCAGGCAGCAGCCATAAAGAGGTGGCCGGATGAAGGTCAAATTACAGGGGGAACCTGAGGATTTAATCAGGCGATGCGAAGACTGCGAGCATTGTATTTTTGAGGATATCCTTTCTCCCCAGCAAAGAATGATCAAGGTTCTTGACCGCAAAGTCCCCGACAATCACGCCCACCGGATCACGATTGAACAAATCTGCGGGCGGTATTACGATGGGGTTTGTCCGATGAAGTATGCCGCGATGAGGGCCTTCTGCGATGACCGAACGGCCATGCAGATGGGGGTGGTCAAAAATTTCGTCTGGGATCTGGGCAAAACCTATAAGAAGAAGGTGGATTTTGAACAGGCCATTTTGAACTGGACAAAGGTTCAGGATCTGGGCAGAAACAGACAGGAAAGCTACGCTCAGCGATATGAAGAAATCTGGAATCGGGGAATCCGAGAAGTCGCCATCGGCGGAAAGAACAAAAAAAAGCAAATCTTCACGGCCGACCATATCTACGAAATGATAATGGCCCGGCCGCATACCTATGACAATCTGCTGTCCCTTTTGGATGCTTTAATCACAGAACACAAAGAAAGAGATGCAGTCTAAAGCGAGTTCAGAGCATCCGCTTTTTTGTTGAATTTCTTATGGGCGCCAGATCATTTGCTGGACAACCTGGGCTGCTCGAAACTGAGACACACGGGCAATATTTTTCAGAATGTATCGGATTACATCCGCCCGGCTGATAAGGCCGATTAACGCTCCGTCTTTTACGATCGGAACGCGGCGGAACTGATTTTCGATCAGGCACTCGCAAATCTCGATTATGCTGTCATTCGGACCAAAGGTCACGATATCCGCCGTCATCAGATCTCTGACCATCGTCGGCGGGGTCTGCCGGTTGTAGAAATACGGCATTACATCTTTCTCTGTAATCATCCCCACCAGATGTATCTTCCCATCCGTCACCGGCAGGCCCGAAAGCGAATAATCCGCCATCAACGCAATCGCTTCTGACAAAGGACTGTCGGGCCGCACGGTAATCAGCGATTTTTTCATCACCTGCCAGGCCGGCAAAGAGGCGTGTGAATTGGCCCCGTACATTTGTTCCGGCGCGACAAACTTATGCAGGTTTACCCGAAGCAGATCTGTCCGGCTGATCACGCTGATGACCTTGCCCCGCAGAATGATCGGAACCCGCCGAAAGGAATGGTTCAGCAGGCACTGACAGATCTCTTCCAGCGACGTGTCGGTCTCAAACGAGACTATATCGGACTTCATATACGTTTCTACGAAACCGCGAGTGCTCTGCTTTTCATACAACAGCGACAGCAGATCTTTTTCCGTTATAACCCCTGCCAGACGCATCTGTTCGTCCACTACCGGAAGCCCGCTGATGTTCAGGTCCACAATACAGGCCAGCGCCTGATAGACTCGCGTTTTGGGGGTGACGGTTATTACGCCATAGCGGATCACATCGATTGCCCGTGCGGCCTCCGGTTGCAGAAAACAAGCCATATTATTTTGATTCCCTTGAAGTTCCATAATTGAGCTCTCTCCTTTTTAAGGAAATAGTCGGAACCGATGCTATATCGACAGGATTCATAGATAACATCAGGAAAATCAGGGCGCATGAAAAGTTGTCTTTACAAACCTTTGGCCGCAGTTATACTGCGCCTCTGTGGACCGATAAAATATCCGCTGTTTTCGTTGGAGCCGAACATGGATACAGTTGCCCCCGAAAGTCGTCCCTCCCGGGCGCCGTCAGAAAGCGCCGTCGAGACTCGTTTTCTGCTGATGCCCAGCCAGGCCAATCCCTTCGGCACGGCCTTCGGCGGAGCGATCCTAGCCCAAATCGACATGGCCGCCTCTATGGCCGCCCAGCGGCATTGCCAAAAGCCCGTCGTCACTGCCGCTATCGACTCAATCCAATTTGAAAAACCCGTCTATATCGGCGATCAGGTTCTTCTGCGGGCCAGCGTCAACTACGCAGGACGCAGCTCCATGGAGGTCGGCGTGCAGGTTATTCGTGAAAACCCCGTCGACGGCCGACGATGCCAGGCCACCACCGCCTATCTGACCTTTGTGGCCATTGATGAAAAAACCGCTCGGCCGGTTCCGGTTCCGGCCGTGCGCCCCCAAACGCCCGATGAAATCCGTCGCTACGAGAACGCCCAGATTCGCATGCAGGCCCGAAAGGAACTCAGACAAAAAGTCAAAATCAAGCCGCAACAAGAAGACAAAGAAGCACAGCAGCGCAGCCGGAAAGACCCAAAGAACGGAGAAGCAAGATGACCGCTCAAACCTATAAACTCGAAGATTTTGTGACTGTTTCCATCAAGCACGACGCCTCGGATATCCACCTGTCCTCCGGCAAAAATCCGCATATCCGCATCAAGGGAAAACTCCGGTCGCTGGGAAAAGAAGACGCCGTGCTGACGGAAGAAAATATCCGCCAGATCATGGAAGCCACCCTGCCCGCAAGCCAGAAAGATCGCTGCATGAAGCTGTTCACAGAAACCGGCTCGGTCGATTATTCTTTTGAAATTCCCATCGGCGGCCAGCCCATCCGCTATCGCATCCAGGCCTACCGCGCCTTGGGCAGACTGTCTTTGGCCATGCGGAGAATCCACTATGTCATCCCTACCTTTGAACAGCTCAATCTGCCGCCGATCTATCAGAAGGTCATGGACAATCCCGAGCAAAAGGGCATCATCATCGTCGGCGGCGAGACCGGCAGCGGAAAATCCTCCACTCTGGCGGCCATGGTCGGCCACCTGGCCCGACGCCCCGACAAACACGTGGTCACCATCGAAGATCCGGTCGAGTTTGTCTTTCGCAATGCCAAGGCCCTGGTCCATCAGCGCGAACTGGGCGTGGATTTCCCCAACTACTCCGAGGCCCTTCGCGCGGTGTTGCGCGAGGATCCCAACATCATCATGATTGGCGAGATGCGCGACGCCGAAACGGTTCATGCCGCCATCAAGGCCGCCGAGACCGGCCACCTGGTGCTCACCTCCCTGCATACAGCCACTGCCGCCTGGACCTTCAGCCGTATCCTGAACTTCTTTAAGGAGGCCGAGCACGATGCGGTGCGGCTCAACCTCAGTTATAACCTGCTGGCCATCATGAATCAGATGCTTTTGCCTTCTGAGCATGAAGGGCTCAGCCGCATCCCCGCCACCGAGGTCTTCATCAACATCCCCTCCGTGCGCCAGTACCTCCGCGAGAAGGAAAAGGAATCGCAGCTGGCCGACGTGATCAAAGAGGGCTACGAGGGAATGCACAGCTTTAATATGTCTCTGGCGCGTCTGATCGCCGAAGGACACATCGGTATCCCCCAGGCCAAAGCGTATTCGCATAATCCCCAGGAACTCGAAATGCTCGTCAAAATCACCGGAACCGGCTGACGGCGAACCGATCTGATTTAGCGTTTTACTCGCGCGTTGCCCTGCCAGATGCTCCAGATCTGCTCCTCATCGGCCGGCTGGGCATAGTCGGTCAGCATGGTTGTCGCCAGCGCTCCGGAGGCCCATGCAAACTGAACCCACTTTTGCGGCTGCCAGCCGCGGAGGATTCCATACAGCAGTCCCCCGACGAACCCATCGCCGCCGCCGATACGATCCAGAACGGTAATCTCCCGCGGCTCAATGACGTGCCAGTCGCTGCCCTCGGCAAGGATCGCGCCCCACAGATGGCAATTGGCGCTGAGGACCTGACGAAGGGTATTGCCGAATACGGAGGCGTTAGGAAATGCCTTCTTCACACAATTGATCATTTCCTTAAAACTGCTGATCTTGGCGCCGATGTCCTTGCCGCCGGCTTCAGGGCCTTCAATGCCCAGAGACAGTTGGAAATCTTCTTCGTTGCCCACAAGAATATCCGACAGCGAAGCGATTTCACGGAAGACCTCGCCCAATTCTTTCTCGCGGTCTTTCCAGAACGAGGCGCGATAATTGAGATCAAAGGAGATGCGAGTGCCGTGCTTCTTGGCCGCTCGCGCTAATTCGAGGCAAAACTGCCCCGTTTCCGGCGACAAGGCCCCAATCAGTCCGGACAGGTGGACAATCTGAACGCCCTCTTTGCCGAACAGACGCTCCAGATCGAAATCTTTTACATTGAGCGTGCGCCCTACCTCGCCGGCTCGGTCGTTCTGCACCCGGGGTCCGCGGCTGCCGAAGCCGCTGTCGGCCAAATTGAACTGATGGCGATAACCCCAGGGCCCGCCCTGAGGAACTTCTTTCCCCTCAAACTCGATCCGACGGGCGGCCAGATCGTTCTTTATGAACTGCGCAATCGGGCTGTCTTTGACGAATGTTGTAAGTACCTTAACCGGCAGACCCAGACAGGAAGAGATACTGGCCACATTGGTCTCGGCGCTGGTGGCGTGCATCATCAACACACCCGGGCAGTGCATCGGCTGGCCGTTGGCCGGCGTAAGACGAACGCCCATACTGCTGGGGACGACAAGGGCATATTTGTACTGTTTTCGCAGTTCAAGGGTCATAACTCCATTCCTTTCAGCCGTCAGGCAATTTGTTGTAGTTTGTATTCTGCTTAGGACATAGTTTTACAGGACTTAAAATAAAAAATCAAGTTCCTTTCAGCGCAGGAATCCCCAAAAAACGGCCGTTCTTAAATGTTTCTGCCGCTTGGAAAAACAGGAAGTTAAGAGCGCCAGAGATTTTGGTCGATAAGGAATGTGAAAGCGGAGATCGTCTCCATACTTTCGCGTCCGAGAATAAGCGAATCTATTTGCTTAAAAAAAGGTGACCCTGAGCCGGCTGATATTTCGGCATTTTTGCGGAGAGTATAAACCATGGCTTTTGATATTACCATTAAGGAATACCTGAAAGAAATCGACGAAGCGCCCCTGCTGAGTTGGGAAGAGGAAAAGGCCCTTGCCGAGGCCATTCTTGAGGACAACGATCCGGAAGCCAGAGATCGCCTGGTCCGTTCAAACCTGCGGCTGGTGGTCAATATCGCCAAGCGGTTTTCCGGGCGGGGGATGACGTTGGGGGATCTGATCGAAGAAGGCAATCTGGGCTTGCTTCGCGCTGTGGATACGTTTGATCCGGAGCATAATGTGCGGTTCAGCACCTATTCGGCCTGGTGGATCAAACAGTCCATCAAGCGATCCATTCTCAGCAATGCCCAGCCGATTTATATTCCTACCTACATGGTGGAGTTAATCAACCAGTGGCGGCAGGTGCACGCGGAACTCGAATTGCAGTTGGGACGCACGGTCAGTTTGGAGGAGATGGCCGGCGCGATGAAGGTGCCGATCCGCAAGGCCCGCGCGATTCAGGATATCGTGGGGGTTGTGGAGGCGGGGTTTCAGTACGACGGCCAGGAGGACACCGCAGGACTGGAAGAGGCCATTGAAGATGACAAAATGACCCTGCCGGAGGAGGCGATCGGAACCGATGAGGAATTGGCCCGCTCAGTCGAACTGCTGGAGAAAATTGACCCTCGCGAGGCAGAGGTCCTGCGGCTGCGGTTTGGCCTGGATGGACGGGAGCCCCTTACCCTCAAGCAAATCGGAAAAAAACTGGGACTGACACGAGAGCGCATCCGCCAGATTCAAAAAGACGGACTGGCCAAACTGAACGAATTGATGATGATGTAAAACCTGGCGTCAGGATTCTCCCCAAAGCGGATCAACAGACAGATCCGCTTTTTTTATGACCGGTCGAATAAAAAATTTGTTTTTTTAACGCAGTTATTTGCTATAATCCCGATTTCCTGTATCGCAAAGCAAACTCGTCAAAAGGAATGTTTACGTTGGATCTAAAACAGTATATCCGCGGAATTCCAGATTTTCCAAAGCCGGGAATTCTGTTTCGAGACATCACGCCGCTGCTGTCTGATCCGGGGGCATTTTCACAGGCGATAAAAGAGATGTCGAGTCCGTATATAGACAAAAGGATCCAGTACGTGGCGGCTGTCGAGGCGCGGGGCTTTATGTTCGGATCGGCCATTGCGTATGTGCTGAATGCGGGCTTTATCCCGCTTCGCAAAAAGGGCAAACTGCCGCATCAGACAATGGCGGCCGCCTATGGCCTCGAATACGGACAGGATTCTATCGAGGTGCATACGGATGCGATTCGGCCGGGAGATAAGGTGCTTTTGGTGGATGATCTGCTGGCGACAGGGGGAACGATGGCGGCCGCATGTGAACTGCTTGAAAAACTCGAGGCGCAAATCAGCGGGCTGTCGTTTCTGATCGAACTGACCGATCTGCACGGACGCCGGAGAATCCAATCGTATCCCCTGCATGTGGTTCTTTCTTATTGATCGATCATGACCGGCGACTGGAAAATATCTCTTAAGACGCTTTCGGTGGCGGTTCCTGCTGTGTCGCAGGGAGAGTATGACATCTCTATCGGGACGGGCTATCTTTCTCATTTATGGCCGGAATTGAACCGTCGGTATAACGGACGGGAACTGTTTGTGGTGACCGATTCGGCGGTAGCCGGGGCAGGGCATCTGGAAACGCTGCTGGCAGGCAGGGCGGAAAAGACCTATGTAATCGATCCGCCCGGTGAATCCTCCAAGCAAATGCAAACAGTGACGGCGATTTTGGAGGAGATGGAAAAGCAATTTCTCGGCCGCGACAGCGTGATCATTGCCCTGGGCGGCGGGACCGTAGGGGATATCGCGGGATTTGCGGCGGCGCTGTTCAAACGGGGCGTTCCGGTGGTGCAGATTCCCACCACAACGGTCAGCCAGGCCGACTCGGCAATCGGCGGCAAGACGGGCGTTGACAGTTCGCTGAGCAAAAATGCCTTTGGGGCTTTTTGGCAGCCCTCGGCAGTGTATATCGATACAGCGACGCTGGCGACGCTGGACGATTTGCAGTATCGGGCCGGACTTGCAGAATCGGTCAAGCACGCAGCGATTATGGATGCCCGATATTTTGCGTATCTGGAAGGGGCTGTCGATGCGCTGCAAAGGAAAGAGCCGGCGACGCTGGAGCATCTGGCGATGGAAAACTGCCGTATCAAGGCGTCGGTTGTAACAGAAGACCCTATGGAAAAAAATAAGCGACGGATCTTAAATTACGGACATACAATCGGCCATGCGGTCGAATCGGCGGGGGGATATTCTCTGCTGCACGGAGAGGCGGTGGCGATTGGGATGGTCGCAGCGGGCCGGATTGAAAAAGAACTGGGCCTGGTCAAAGACGATCGTCTGGATCGAATCCAGCGATTGCTGACCGCTCTGGGATTGCCCACGCGCATTCCCAGGACCTATTCAAAAAGAGCGCTTTCGGATCTGCTCAGACGAGATAAGAAGGCCGTCGGCGGCCGGCCGCGGTTTGTTTTGCTGGAATCCCTGGGCCGTGCGCTGCAGCGGAATGGACAATGGGCACATCAAGTGGACCCGAAGATTATCGAGACAATAATACCCCGGATACTGGCGG
>JAKJEN010000160.1 GCA_022705405.1 Planctomycetota bacterium
GGCAGCCCGGAGGATGTCCAGTTAACAGACGGCGGAATTTACGCAGGGACTCAGACGACTACGCTGACAATTACCGGTGCAACCGCCGCAGATGAAGGAGAGTTTTATTGCATTGCCTATAACGGCAATCCGGATGAAGGAGGAACCGCTTCAGATCCATCCAAACTCGCTAAATTGTGGTATCCGCGGCTGGTGAGCTACTATCCGTTTGAGTACTTAAACGAAGGGATCAGCCCGGATATCGTCGGGGGATTTGATGCGGTCATGATGCAGGCCGGAAACGCCTCTTTACCGGGCCTGAACGCCAGCGATGCGATTGTCGGGAGCGGCTGTCTGCAATTGAGCAATCCAGATTCCGATTCTTCCGACGATCAGTATGTCCAGATTCCCGCCGGCGTGGTCGATTATAGGGATATCACCATCAGCGTGTGGGTGCGGCCTAATATCATTCATGGATGGAGCCGTATTTTTGATTTTGGCACTGGCACAAATAATTACCTGTTTTTGACCGGAAATGTCGGCGGCGGAGGTGGATTGCGCTATGCGATGAGAATTCCTGATGTCGGAGAGCAAATACTTGATGGCGCGGCTCTTGCCGTTGATCAGTGGTATCATGTCGCAGTTACAATTACCGGAAATACAGGACGTCTGTATCGCAATGGCGAACTTGTGGCCGTCAATCCTAACTTAACTTTAAATCCGATTGATGTGGGGGCGACACTGAATTATCTGGGCAAGAGCCAGTGGCCTGACCCTGAATTTGACGGCTTGATCGACGACTTGAAGATCTGGAATTACGCCCGTACAACCGAGCAGATCGCCCAGGAGTATCTGAACGTCAGAGGCGAGTGGGTATGCAACCGGGAAGTGGGCGCTCTTCCGTATGACTTTAACGGAGACTGCGTGGTTGATATCGCTGATTTGGCGATGTTAATGAGCGAATGGATGAACAGTTGGCGAATCTATCCTTAATCAGAATGAACAGGATTGCATCAAAACCTTGTATAAGGAGAATGAAAATGAAAAAGATGCTTTTTGGGACGATTCTTCTGGTCGTATTGGCTGCATCCGGCAGGGCAGCAATAGTCTTTCAGGACGATTTTGAAGATCGTACTCCGGGCGCCGGCGCCGGAGGTTGGAATTGGGCGAACGGCGCGTGCACTCACACCGCGACGTATCAACAGGTTGACGGGAGTATAGTGCGTCAGCAGAGCGCTGCGGTCAATAACACCGGCGCCGCTGCATTGGACAGTCGCTTTGGTTCGAAGTGGAATATCACGGTGAGCGGAAATACCAGTTCCGATCCGGAGGATTATACCATTGAGTTTGACATTCGCAATGTGCAGGGGAATTGGGATCCTCACCGGATTGAGCTGTGGGTGGTCACGAACAATCCCGCGGCGGGAGCCGATCAGTATGGGCGCGGATTTCCCACTCTGGATCTTAGTCAGTCTGCGGGGTGGGTTCATGTAAAGTTTACCCTGGCGGAAGCCAGCAAAAACTGGTGGCAGGGAGCCGACTGGGATTTAACCAATTCCACATGGGCTATTGAGATTGGCGGTCCTCCGCATCCGGGTGTCGCCGTGAATCCGGGTCAGTCCTGGACGCAGATTTTTC
Organism: Planctomycetota bacterium; assembly: GCA_022705405.1. Lineage (GTDB taxonomy): Bacteria > Planctomycetota > Phycisphaerae > Sedimentisphaerales > Anaerohalosphaeraceae > JAHDQI01. The sequence continues at coordinate 1,618 of JAKJEN010000160.1, forward strand.
AACTTGACAATCTCAAGATAACCATGGGTGCAGACACAGAACCTCACGATCCGACGTATGTACCTTTGAATGAGGACGATACGGTAGGACAACTGCTTGACGAGTATGCCCAATTTTGGCTTGCGTGGATGGCGGGCGGGGATCCGAACGCTAACAGGGAATACCCGGTGGACCCTGATATCCGCGGATATTACATCTATCTTTCGCAGGGCGTCGATGATCCCAATCTGTATTACCTGGATTATAAAGCGCAGGTTCATAATGCAGATCCTAAACTGACCGATCCGTACAATGAGTATGGACCGATTACCAGAGCGGCAGGCGCTATTTACTATTGGCAAGTCGAACAGGCGATGGATGATGGAATGGGAAATCCTTTGCCGGCTGGCGATCCGAATAATAGCTGGGGTCCTGTCTGGTCTTTTAAGACGATTTCCATTACCCCCAATATTGTGGAACATCCAAAGAATACGGTTTCGGATGCATCCGGAAACGCCTCGTTCAGCGCCAAGGGCAGCGTCTCGGCAACACATTATCGGTGGTATAAGGTCGCCAGTCCGGATGTGGAAATGGCACAGGGAACGCTGGCTTCTGACAAGATAACCACACTGAACATTACCGACGCTGTTCTGGCTGATGAAGGTCAGTATTACTGCATTGTGTATTGCGGCAATCCGGATGCCGGAGGAACGCCTTCGGCCCCTTCTGATCCGGCCCGGTTATGGACCTCGCGTTTGATCGGGTATTGGAAATTTGACGGCGATACGACGGATTCGGTAGGCGACGAGGTACCCGGCGCTCCGGTCCATGACGGAATCATGAAAACAGGGGATCCGAGTTTTGCAGGAGAATCGGCCGTGGGAAGCAATGCGCTTCGGATTCAACCTGACGGCAGTTTCCTCTTATTGCCTGATGCTGAGTATTTTAACTTCTATCAGGGCGGCTTTACCATCAGTTTCTGGTATAAGGAATATGCGCCGCAGCCCCCGGGAAATGTGTTTTTGTCAAAGTTTGATGTGGGCGCCAGCGGATGGCTTCTGCGAAGTTACGATGGCGCTGATTCCGCAGGCGTGTTTATTATAGAGGGCGCAGATATAGGCGTAGGATATGCGGCGATTCCTGATAATCAGTGGAATAAGCTGACGATTACCTATGATCCGGTTACCAAGACGGTGCGGACATATACAAATGGCGCTATGACAAATACAGCCGTTTTCGATCTGGCCAGCCAACCGCCGGTCGCCAGTCAGGTCAAGATCGGCGGCGAAGACACATGGGGCGCCGATGTAACCGGGGATATTGCGATCGACGATCTGCGGATGTACAGCTACCCGAAAACGACTGTAGAAATAGCTCAGAGCTATCTTGCCGTTTCAGGAGCCGACTGGGTTTGCAACAATGAATTGTACGATCTTCAGTATGATTTTGACGGAAATTGCCGGGTGGACTTGGCTGATTTTGCGATTTTTGCAGGGACATGGCTCAATAGCAATCGTATCTATCCTGATTAGTCAGGATCAAAGATCGGAATTGTATAGTAACGGTTTCCGGGCGCCGGTTCAGACGCCCGGAAACCTGATTTTGTACATAGTAAGAAAGAGTGTTTAAATCATAAATCAGCAGCGTAATGGAATATTAAAAGAATCATTCAACCGGGGGATGTAGTATGAAATTGCGTGGTTTTGAGATTTTGTTTCGCTATTCAAAACAGATGGGGATATTTCCATCTTCAGCTAAATATTCCGCAGGGGGTTTACAATTTTCGGCTTTCGATTTTCCGTATGTAATCCGAGTTGGTTATAGGATGTTTGACAGGCGCTGTTTTCTGAGGATTCCTGCGATTGTATGCTGTTTGTTTTGTGTTTTCATCGGCTGCGTGCAGGCATGGCAATCGGATAACGGAGACGGTACGTTCGCCAATCCGGTGCTTTATGCCGATTATCCGGATCCGGACATCATCCGTGTGGGCGAGTATTTTTATATGGTATCCACAACATTCGCCGATTCGCCGGGCCTGACTGTGCTGCGATCACAGGACCTGGTGAACTGGGAAATCCTCTCCCATGCCGCTTCGATCCTGGATATGAATTCAGATTATGACATGCTCAACGGCTCCACCGCATATCGCAGAGGGATGTGGGCATCGAGCATTCGGTATTTCAACGGGACTTTTTATATTGTAGTAAGTCCGTGGGGCGCCAGCGGCGCTCGCGTCTATTATGCCGTCGATCCGGCAGGGCCCTGGAATTATCACCAATTGAACCGCGGCGCACACGATCCCGGTTTTTTTATTGATGAGGATGGAACAGGGTATATTTTTTACGGCGGAGGCGCCATCAGCGTATTGACGTTGAATTCAACCTATTCTGCGATAGTGTCTCAAACAAACAATGTGGTGAACAGCGGGGGAGAAGGTTCGCATGTGATTAAGCGCGGTAATTATTATTATCTTTTTAGCGCAAATCCCGGGACTTGGCCGTTTCAACTGCGATGTTCAAGAGCGCCCCATATTTTCGGCCCTTGGGAAACAGGGCATATCTGTCTGCTGGCCACCGCCGGCGGACATCAGGGGGCCGTTGTGGATATCGATGACAATGACAACTGGTTCGGCTTTGTACACCAAGACAGTGGAGCCATCGGCCGAATGACTCGCATCGGCCCGGTCTTTTGGGAAAACGATTGGCCGATTTTCGGAACGCCCGACAGCCGCGATAGGATCGCGAGCAGTTATACCAAACCCATCCAGGACAAGCTCGGACGACTTCAGTTCTTCCACGCTGGGACTTCAATGGCAATGGAACCACAATCCTGATAACACAAAATGGTCCCTGACGGAACGGCCGGGTTGGCTGCGGTTGCACTCGAGGCAGGCATCCGATTTATGGACCGCCCGAAACACCCTGACCCAAAAAGGCCAAGGGCCCTGGAGTTGCGGCGAAGTAATCTTCGACGTGCAAAATCTGCAGCCGGGAGATATCTGCGGATTCGGGACCCTTGGTAAATACAGCGCATATATCTCGGTCAATTGCGCCGGCAACGGAACCTTTTTCCTGACTATGAATGTTCTTGAGGATACTGCCGGAGGCATTCAAACGGAGACGCGTGTGACCTCTGTTCCCTTTGAATCCGATCGGATCCTGCTGCGCACAGAGCTGGATTTCGTAAAAAATAATGGGATTTGTTCTTATCGTTATGAGGGCGGAAAGTGGATCTCTCTGGGCGGAGAATTTCCTCTGGCCTTTGACTGGCAGACCGGTACCTTCCAAGGCGAAAAATTTGCCATTTTCTGCTATAATCCGAATTCACCCGGCGGATATGTGGATGTTGATTCCTTCGCCTTCAGCGATACCCCGCCTCCGAATCCTCCCCGCTCGGCCTATTCACGGATTGAAGCGGAAGATTTTGATGAACGGTCAGGAACACAGACTGAAAACTGTGCCGAAGGCGGGCTGAATGTCGGCTATATTCAGA
>JAKJEN010000161.1:0-237 GCA_022705405.1 Planctomycetota bacterium
TTTTCTTCTCGGTTATTTTCTATACGGCCGATTTTTATCCGGCAAAATTGATCTTGACGATTCAGTCCCCACCCCCGCCTGCCAAATCAATGACGGCATTGATTATGTCCCCGCCAAACCCGCCCTGCTCTTCGGACAGCACTTTTCGGCAATCGCTGCGGCCGGCCCGATTGTCGGGCCGATTCTGGCCTGCTTGTGGTTCGGCTGGGCCCCTGTCCTTTTATGGATCGTCCTCGG
>JAKJEN010000161.1:301-570 GCA_022705405.1 Planctomycetota bacterium
ATCTGTTCAGTCTGGGCGCCTCTCTCAGGCACAAAGCCGCCTCCATCGGCGAAATCGTCAAACTTCACATGTCCCCTCTTTCGCACAAATTTTTTCTCATCTTTATCTGGCTGTCTCTGATTTATGTGATTATCGCCTTTACCGACATTACCGCTCACACATTCAAAACCTTCGTAGAAGGAACCGCCTTCGGTCCGGCCGTGGCCGGCTCTTCTTTTCTGTATCTGCTCGAAGCCGTGTTGATGGGGTTTTTGCTGTATCGATATAAA
>JAKJEN010000161.1:580-5070 GCA_022705405.1 Planctomycetota bacterium
CTTGGTCTTTATGCCGCTGACCCTGTTTATTGTCTGGGTCGGGCCGCATCTGCCGACCCCCGTTTTGTCCGCTCTGTCGGCAATCTCCGTCAAACAATGGGATCTGATCCTGCTGGGATACTGCCTGTTTGCCTCGCTGATTCCTGTATGGCTTCTCCTGCAGCCAAGGGGCTATCTGGGCGGGTGGTTTTTGTATCTGGTTATCCTGTTCGGGCTATGGGGAGCGTTGTTTGGCGGCTTTAAACTCGAATACCCGCCTTTTACGCTGGAAGGCATGAACAGTTCTGTCAATGGCAAAATGATCTTCCCGCTGCTGTTTATCACGGTGGCCTGCGGGGCCTGCTCGGGTTTCCACGGCATTGTGTCCTCCGGCACAACCTCCAAGCAAATCCGCAAACACAAAGACACGCTTCTGATCGGATATGGAGCCATGCTGATGGAAGGTCTGGTGGCGGCCCTGGCGATAGCCACGGTCGTCATGCTCCCCAAAGAATCCGAAATCCTCAAACTGGAACCCAATCTGATTTATGCCAACGGAATCGCACGCTATATGGGGCTTGTCCGAATTCCTTTCCAGGCCGCCCTCCCCTTTGCCCTGCTGGCCTTTTCCACGTTCGTCTATGACACCCTGGATGTCTGCACGCGGCTGGCCCGCTATATTTTACAGGAACTGACCGGCTGGAAATCTCCGGCCGGAATCATCGCCGCCGCCCTGATCTGCCTGATCATCCCGGTCCTGTTCCTGATGTTCACCAAAGAGAAAGGGTATCTGCTCGCCTGGCCGATCTTCGGCTCCAGCAACCAGCTGCTGGCCAGTTTGATCCTGCTGGCCCTTTCCGTCTGGCTGATCAAAATCGGCCGAATTCCTCTTTATACAATCCTGCCGATGCTCTTTATGATGGCAATGACAATCTGGTCCCTCATTTCGCTGACCATCCCCTTTCTGCAAGCCCTGCCCAAATGGCCCGCAGAGAAAATCAGCCCGGACATCGTCATCTCGGGAATCTGCGGGATTGTTCTGCTGGTCCTGAGCGTCATTTTGGTTCTGGAAGCCGCCCGTACCCTTTTGACCAAACCGCAAATCTCCTCCTCAAAGTAAGCGGCCCGCTTGCGGCGGTTTGGCGCCCTGTCTGCCGTTTAGCGCTGTTTGGACATCTGCTCTTTTATATCCTGCAAAACAAGACGTTTGGCGGCCTCCAGAGGACCATTCAAGGTCACGCCGGCCGCCAGAATATGCCCGCCTCCCCCGTATTTCTGGGCGATCGCGCGAACATCCACCTCTCCCTTGCTGCGAAGCGAACACCGAAACCGCCCATCGGACAACTCCACCAGAAGCACAGCGGTTTCAACGGTGCTGATTCGCTGGCACTCATCAATCAGATTCTCGGTATCCGCCCCGCTGGCGCCGGTGTCGTCAAAATCCTTCCTCAGGATATACTGGATTGCGATCCGCCCTTCCTCAAACAGGTCCAGATGTTCGAGCATCCGAACCATCAGACGCAGTCGAGACGGCGAAAAACTCTGATACATCCTGCGGTACAGCACATCCGGGCGGGCCCCTGCGTTTATCAGTTCGGCGGCCGCATAAAAAATTCGGCTGTCGGCGTTCCCAAATCGAAACCAGCCCGTATCGGTTGAAATAGCCGTAAAAATCGCCTCCACAACCGGCCTGGTCAAAGGCCAGCCGGCCGCCTTAAACAAACCAAACACAATCTCCCCGGTCGCGGCCGCCTCAGGATCAACCAGCTGCACATCCCCCAGTCCGTCTCCGGTCACATGATGATCGATCACAAGGATCGGCTTTTGTCCCCGGACCTTCCTCAGCCACAAATCAAGACCCGGAAGCTGGACCATGCTGTTGGTATCCACCAGAATAATCAGATCACAATCCTCAAATGCCCCGTCCATCAGTTGCTGCTTGGAGATATCATTGCCAAGCACAGGCACGGCCGACTCAAACAGTCCTGCATACCAGCTGGCCGGCGGAGACAGCAAGAGCGGACAAACCTGCTTGCCCAACCCGGCCATGGCGTCCATCATCGCCCGCATACACCCGCACCCATCCCCATCCGGCCGCACATGAGTGCTGATCAGGGCCTTCGAGCAAGAATCAATCAGGGCTATCGCTTTTTGAAAATCCATGCTGCTTCTGTCCAATTCAAAGTTCCCAATCCATCCCAAACTCGCCGCGACGTACCGGCAGATTTTCTCGACATCCTGTTTCTGTATCGGCTAACGGGAAAAAAGGGAAATGTTTTTTCAAAAAAACTCTGCCAAAAGTACCGCAAAAGAATCTGCTTCACAAAACAGAAGATATATTTTGAACTCTTAATATATACAATTCCCATCTTTTTTATAGACGCTTCTGTCCGCTTTCTTCTTTTGCCGGATTTATAAAGTATTCGCTTAGCCCTAAAAATCCGCAGATAACCGCCTTTTTTCAATCTTAATCTAACTGCTTATTTTATAAATAGATGTCTATAATTCGATGAAACTTTTTTCCGCCCAAAAAGCGCAAAAAATTGGCGAGGAGGTGGGTCCGTCTGGGGGGGAAAACGGAGATCCACTTAGCCTCGCCGAGGACTATAATCAAGCCGTTTTCACGACTTCAATTACGCTGTTTGTTATATCGGAATTTTTAGGCCCTGTCAAGAACCAAATTTATAATTTTTTTTAATTTTAGCAACGCCGCCGGCCGCCGCCGGAGGCCCTGTTGCCCTTAGACCTTGCAATCGACTTCAGTTTGCCATACAGTATGGATCAGAAACCATATTTTGTAAAACGGAGAAAAAGTCAGGATGGCCCATACACAGACAACCGGTTCGACAAAAAAAAGAATAGCCGGCCGGGAAAAACCGGCAAAAAATTCGCCGGTGCTCGCGCGCATCGTGGACAATGCAAAAGAGGTTTACAAAAAAATCGAAAAAAACCAGAAGCCCACAATGAGCACGCCCATTCGTTCGCTGGCCAATGTCAAATACATCCCTCAAAAGGGTCACTTTCAGATGGTGGGCAAAACCAAACACCGCACCCTGACGGTCAGCACCGTCAAAACCTTCGCCCAGACCCTGAAAATGATGGCCCTGTCCAAAGAACTGATCGAAGTGGACGACATGGCCACCAAACGAGAGGCCTATTATATCTCCAAGAACTGGGGAAAAGCCGGATTTGACGAACAGCCCGAATCCGACACGATCATGGACGACATCGAGGCCATGTTCGGCGTCAACCGCGAACAGCTCAAATTTGTCCCCGAAGAAAAAGGCGGCGATGTGGCCGGTCGGCTCTTCGTGCTGGACCGCGACGGACAGGGAAGAAAACTTAAAATCGACTGCACCAAATTCGGTTCCGGCGCCTATTCCATCCCCGTCGAAGTGGAAAATCTTCAGTTTGAAAGCAAAGCCAAATTCATCCTGGCCATTGAAACCGCCGGCATGTTCCAGCGGCTGGTCAAATATGACTACTGGGATAAGACCAACTGCATCCTGGTCAGCATGGGAGGGGTTCCGACCCGTGCGGCCCGAAGATTCATCCGCCGGCTCAGCGACCATCTGAAGATTCCTGTGTATGCCTTTGTGGACGGCGACCCGTACGGCTATTTCAACATCTATCGAACCCTCAAGGTCGGCTCCGGCAACGCCGCTCACCTCAACGAGTTCTTCTGCGTTCCCAAGGCCTCGTTTCTCGGCGTCACTCCCCAGGACATTAAAGACTATCAGCTGCCCACCCATCCGCTCAAAGAGGTGGATATCAAGCGGGCCAAAGACGCCCTCAAAAACGATCCCTTTGTCAAGCACCACAAGCCCTGGCAGATCGCCATTAACCAGATGCTCAACCTGGGCGTGCGTGTGGAACAGCAGGCCTTCGCCAAACACGGCCTGGATTTTGTAGTCAATGAATACCTGCCGGCGAAACTGAAAAATCCGTCGGCTTTTTTACCATAGAGACTCAGCCGGCTGAATCAACAAGATCAAATAATCGGTTCCTGTTCAGGTGGTTCAGCGTCATGCGTAGGATGAAGACAATTGCTGAAAAAATTCAGATCGTTCAGGACAATATCGCCGCCGCCTGCCGGCGATGCGGACGCCATCCCGAACAGGTCCGGTTGATCCTGGTCACCAAGACCGCCTCCCCGCAGGATATTCAGGAAGTCATCCGTCTGGGATACGCTGACCTCGGCGAAAACCGAGTCCAGCAGCTCAAGCAGATCGCCGATGAAATCGATCTCTTTCTGCAAAACGAATTTGACAAGTCCGCTTCGCCTCCCAAAATACGCTGGCACATGATCGGCCATCTGCAGCGAAACAAGGTCAAACAGGCCCTCCAGATCTCCGGCTATATCCATTCGGTCGACACCCTCCGGCTGGCCGAAGAAATCAACGCCGTCGCGGCCAAAATGGACCGCCACCCGAACGTATTGCTTCAGGTCAACGCCTCCGACGAACCCCAGAAATACGGCGCGCCGGTCGGCGCCGCGTTTCATCTGGCCG
>JAKJEN010000162.1 GCA_022705405.1 Planctomycetota bacterium
TTATCCAAACCGCCTGTTTTTGGACGTGCTTTTGATGTGACGCTTGCCAACAAACAGCCGCCCCCATCGTCTAGCGGCCTAGGACGCCGGGTTCTCATCCCGGTAACAGGGGTTCGAGTCCCCTTGGGGGTATTTTGGGTTGGTTTTAGGGACAAAGCCGTCTTTTTTTGGGATATGCCATTCTGTTTAATTTTATTTACCCAACCGCCCCGTATTTTCCATATATTTTGCGTTCTTTGTCCGCCACGGATGCACCTGCTGATTGATTCCAAAACGCAAAAATCGGCAATCTCAAAACCACGGCCGTCTCTGATTCCCTGATTGATCCGGTGCAGATATTTCGAGTAGGGCCAAGGCTGCAAGAAGGGTTAGTTTTCGGCTGTCTGTATAAATTACGTCTGGAGGGATTCGAACCCCCAACCCTCGGTTCCGAAGACCGATGCTCTATCCAGTTGAGCTACAGACGCTTTTATTTCGTACTTTTGTATCGAATCCCTGAAGAAATGTCAAGACTTTGAGGCACAGATTTACAGGATCTGCTTTAAGGCATCCATAAACGAACGAAGATGGAATTTCGATATATCGCTCATCAGACAGATTTGAATCCAATTGCGTTCGAGCAAATACCGACTTTCATAACTGATTAGGAATCCGGCCTCTTTAAGACGATCCCCGATTTTTCTTGAACTAAGCGGCTTCCTTACCACAAGCGTGAGGATTCCGGAACAGGCCCTCTGATTGCTCGCTAAAGGCATCAGATTCAATCGATGGAATCGACGCCGAAGCCAACTGTCTTGTGCTGTGATACGCGAAAATCGTTGTTTAAAATCGCGTTCTTTCAGAGCGGTCGCCAGGACGGCCACAAGATTTGAGGGTATCGTAAACGGTATGCCGTCCGCTTTTTCATAAGAAAATAAATCCACATAGGTCGGCAACGGCCGATTCGCCGGAGTTAGAGTATGGTTATAAAACACTATTGCAAGCCCGGCGATGGAGCCAAGGCCCTTGGAACTGCATGCCGAAGCCAAATAAATATCCTGAAGGTTCACAGGCGTATTGCCAATGGCGCTGATGCAATCCAGACACAGGTAGAGTCCATGCTCTTTGGCGGTTGTTCTGAGCATTTCAGAGTCATTGAGCATCCCAGTGGAGGATTCAGAGCAGACAGCCCAAAGCCAGCGAAGGTTAGATGTCCGACAGAGAATCTGTCTAATATCGATTTCTTTAAACGGACTGCCCCATGAAAGCCGGAGGGCTTCAAAATTCAATCCGAAAGATTGCGCCTGTCGAATCAGCCGTTCTCCGAATTCGCCATTGGACAGGATCAGCCCTTTGCCGGGCAAAAGTGAAAGTTGCCCTGCGATTACTTCATTGGCCAGCGTTCCGGAACCGGTAAAAATCTGGACGTGATTGGCGCCGGTCAGTTGCTTGAGGAGATTCTGCGTAGAATGGTGCAGTTGCAGGTAATCGCGGCTTCGATGAGATAACGTCATTTCCGAAAGCGCTTTTCGGACAGCGGCTGATACAGACACGGGACCGGGTAAAAAATTAACAGGCCCATCGGTATCCTGAAGAAATGATGATTTGGATGCCGCATGCGCTTCGGTGGTCAGATACATTGGCTGAAATCGGGCCTTGCCGTTTCCAACCACAGGTCCAAAAGGGACGAAACCGAGATGGGTATATAACTTTACCTGTTCTAAAAGTCCGCTGATTAGCGCCAGATTGTATCGTTGTCGATGACAATGGGCGACGGCTTCAGCAATCAGACCCCGTACGATGCGGCTGTTGCGGATCGATTGGCGCGCCGCCAGAAGGCGGACTTCGCACAGAGAGCGGCCTGAAGGCAGATAGGCGTCAAGATTATCCAGTTTTTTATCCAGTGAAAATGGGCGTTTGCCGCGAATCGCAAGCATTGCCAATACTTGCCTGTCGCGTACACAAATCAAATAGGTATTCTCTTTATGGAAGGCATCTGTCAAGGTTCGCTGGGCGTTGGCGGGATGCTGCGGAATCTCTTCGACAAAGGTTTCATAATTGAAAGAGTTGATTTGTTCAAACTCCCATGGCTCGCTTGCCGTCTTAAATAGGTATGGAGCGTCCATCTATTTTATTTTCTCCTTCAGTTTTTTTATAGGGATCGATATTTTTTCACGCCGGATCAGATCCATGATGTTGTTGCGATGTGCCCAAAGAATGAGTCCGGCCAGCAGGGTCAAACTGAGCGGCAGAATAACAGGCCTTTTGAAAGCGGCTCCGACGACGGGCATTAAAAGGATCGAAAGCATACCGTTGAGCATATAGCGTCGGCTGCACAAAAACAAAACGGCAAAAATAAGCGCGCAGGTCGCTGCAACATGGTAATCCAATACAAGCAAAGCTCCAAGAGACACTGCGATTCCTTTGCCGCCCTGAAAGCGGAGTTGAACAGGGAAGATATGCCCGGCGGTTACCGCCGGCAAAGACAATACAGAGGCAGTCTGCGATGCGCCCAGCCAGCGGCCGACGGCGATTGCCAGAATCCCTCTGAGCAGATCGCCTGTCAGCGTAATCCAAAAACCCCATTTTCCCAGTATTCGTCCAACATTTCTGGCGCCGGCGGAACCGCTGCCCAGATGCCGGATATCTGCCCGTTTTCTCCAGCGCACAAGGTAGTATCCAGTCACCAGGCATCCGAAAGCGTAACTGATCACAATCACAAAAAGGTCATTCACAGACATCTATGCCGGCTCCTGTATTTTAGCCGTACTCAGCCATTCTGCTCCGAGCTGTCCGCAGGCGGCATTGATAGAACGCCCTCGCTTAAAGCGGATCGCCGTATCAATGCCCGCTTCCTTCAGACGGGCCGCAAAATTTTTTATTCGGGATCCGGGACTGGGCCTGTAAGGACAGCCGGAATAATCATTCAGTTCAATCAGGTTGACGTTGGTCTTAAGGCCGCTAAGAAGGAGGGCCAGTCGGCCGGCCAGTTCCGGCGTATCGTTGAGTCCATCAATCATGCAATACTCAATGGTGATGCGTCGGCCGGTGCGCTGCTGGTAATAAACAAGAGTCTGCATCAGCCGCTCAAGGGGTTCTTTTCTGCAGATAGGCATCAATTGCGACCGAAGCAGATCGTCAGCCGCGTGGATGGATACAGCCAGGCGGGGATGGATTTTCAGGTTGGCCAGTTTCCGGATGGGTTCTGTCAGGCCGCAAGTGGATAAAGTGATATGCCGCATGCCGAAATACCTGCCTTGTTCATCATGCAGAATCTCCAACGAGCGAATGACCTGATTGAAATTGTCCAGGGGCTCTCCCATGCCCATATAAACCAGATTCTGGACCGGACCTTGGGCCTGTTCTATCTGGTAGATCTGGTCAACGATTTCGGCCGCCGTCAGGTTACGTTGGAATTGCAGCCGTCCGGTGGCGCAAAAGCGGCATCCCATACGGCAGCCGACTTGGGTGGACAAGCAGAGGGTAATGCGGCCTTCGTCGACAAGGCGGACAGTTTCTATGCACTGGCCATCGGGAAGGCCGAACAGATATTTTGTGGTGCCGTCCGAATCTGTCTGAGTTTTCAGAATAGACAAGGCGGAGATGTAATATCCGGTTTCTGCCAGTTGGGCGCGAAAAGGTTTTGGTATGGGAGAGATCTTGTTCAGGTCGGCTGTGTGCTTTTGGTGGATAAACGCAAAAAGGTAATCAGCAAAATATGTCTTTTGCTTGAAACTTGTAATAATTACAGACAATTCGGATCTGGTGTTATTTTTTAAATCTTTTTCCATACGGCTCACTTTACCAGATTTATCCGATCAGACAATCCGGAACAAAGGAGTGCACCGTCAGAAGTTCATTCCCATACTGCTTTCGCCGAGGGTCTGATTTAAATCAAAATCAGAAAATTCGCTGACCATTTTCTCAAAAGAATCATCAGCGCGAATTATTTTTCTCTCCGAAGGTTGTACTTTGGCAGGAATATCCGCAGGTCTCATGGATTCGATATCCTCAGGCAATCCGTCAATCTGAATACCGAAGGACAAGGTTCCGATTTTAAGCAGATCTCCGGGTTTAACAAGGGATTCGGAGATTCTCAAACCGTTCAGGAAAGTGCCGTTTTTTGAGTTGAAATCCCGAACAGTAAGACGATCCATGTCCATATCGAATTCACAATGCCTGCGAGAAATGCAGGACAGCGGAATACAAAGATCGCAATCCCGCCTGCGGCCGATTGAGGTGACAGTGCTGGGCAGTTTGAATGATCGAGTGCTGCCGTCTTTTTTGAAAAGAATCAAATTTACGATCATTTGTGCTCTCCTTCACGAATCACGGCGTTATTTTCTATGGTTAATTATATCTGTGGGGTCGGAAATTTCAAGCAAAAAGCCATTATAAATCAGGGATCTCGATATAATCATAGCGAATTCCGCCCCAACAGCGGATGATCTGAATCGTGTTAATGCCGGCATTGAGAGTTATTGGAAACGGCCCAAAGGTCGCCCATTGACCGTCAGGAGTGTCCCCAAAGGCAAAAAACAGGTTAGAACCGTTATTGATTTTATAGTAATCGCCGCGGCCTGAATAATTGCTGACTCCCTGCGAGCGGACGTACAAATGACAGGTTTTTGCGGTCGAGCAAGCAATGCGCCATATAATTCGAGGTTCGCCTTGCCAATCGACCAGACAATATTGTCCGTTATCGGCAGGACGATCATTATAGACGCCGCTATTGCCGCCAATCAACTGAGACAGATCGGCATCTTCGGCCTGAAATCGCACAGGATATTCAAGCACACCGATTTGTACGGAAGCGCTGCCAGATTGCATCTGAGTATTACGGGCGGTCAGTGTGATTGAATAGGTTCCGGTTTGAGAAAAGGTAAAAAACGGGTTTACTGCGCTCGGATCGGAGCAAATCTGATTAATGGTCGGAGCTGGACTGGCAGAACCGCTGTAAACAAGCGACCAAACATAGGTCAGATCGCCGAGGGCGTTTATAAACGGATTCATCAGGACAGGCCCCGCAGTTCCGTTATTCAGACTGAGGGTCTGATCTTGTCCTGCGGATACGACTATCGGCGGAT
>JAKJEN010000163.1 GCA_022705405.1 Planctomycetota bacterium
GGGCGCACATCTCCGTTCATCCGCCGCACCCGCTGATGGTCGTCCCGTCTCCGGTCATACCAAAGGCCGTAATGATGTTCCAGCGCCGTTATGGACGAACCAACCATCCAGTCGATCACCTGATCCAGATCGTCTGTATATCCGGTTCCGGTTCGTCCCGGCACAAACCGTGTAAGGGCCGGCCCAAACGAAGCGGCCTCCTGCGGCCGGATAGAGCCGCGCCACCAGACCATTCCTGTGCTTTGTCCGGACAAAAGGCGATTCTCGCACACAAGTCGGCCATTCCGCAAATAAATCGGCTTTTCCGCACGGGTCGGAGTTTTCCGTCTTAACAGGGAAGGAGACTCTTTGAGGATCTGGTCTATCGTTTTGGCCTCTGTACAATCCGTCGGGATATTATGCCGCTGCGGCGCCTGCCGTATGAAATCCGCCAGTTGCAGCATCGGACGGCAGGACGCTTCCGCCAATTTTTCGGCCTGTTCAATTGTCGGGCTGGTACTGTTGGAACCGGTAATCTGAAGCAGCTCAATTCGCTTGGCCGCTTCCCGACCCAGACGATCGGCAATCTGGGCAGCATATAAGCTTTGGGGCTTCACAAAAGAGTTTGATTTTTCCCAGTATCCATCCCCTTCAAATTCTCCCCAGCTGCCGAAGGCCCAGTTCCAGGCCGTCGGCGGCCTGCCGCACTCCAGCGTCGCCGCATCGCACTGCCACAGCACGCTGTTGGCTGCCGCCCAGCCGATACCCTCGCCCCGGCTGCCTCGATTACAAAGCCGCAAAGCGTTGCCGTCGATCCGCACATTGTCGTACAGCGTTCCGCAGGCCCAGCTTTCTATCGGCCCGCTGTCTTCCAGCGGTCTGTGGGCATAGCACTGTACAAAGGCGTTTGGTCCGGCTGCGCAATGCCCTGCGGTAAAATCATGCCTTCCTTCCTCCGCCCAGCAGCGAAGGAACAAAGTCATCTGCCCCATGGTAAAAAATGTATCCCGTCGATAGCCGCCGTGCTCACTGACCGGCCGAAGCGAAATGCAGTCTTCAACGGCGATCCATTTGCCGCTTTCCCAGACGGCCGCCAGCGATCCGGCAAACCCTTCGGCCGTCACCCGGCGAATCCAGGCATTTTCGACATTTTCAAAGGCGACAACCGTCCAGGCATGCTCCTCATCTTTCGGATTTTCTGCGTTTGATTCCGACCGACACCTCAGATTTTCAACGCCTGTGCAGCGGATCCGGCCGGGCCAGAAATACCGGACCGCCGCCCCGCCGCCGAACGAAGCGTCAATGGCCGCGGTAATCGGCGCATCGACGGTAACACAGTTGCCGGAAACAGACTGGACCACCCGATCCCACAGCAGATCGCGCGAGCCCGGTTTCCAGTCAAAAATGCCCTTTAGCCCTCCGCCGAAACGGTTCATCCCCAAACGCTCAATCCATTCTTTTGTACTCGGACGAATAATCTGTACCGTGTCTCCCGCCTTTAAACCTTCGGTATTGTCCAGATAAAAGCGGACCGCGCCGACAGGCGCTATCGCATCGACAATCTTTCGGGGAGCATCGTCCAGAAGGACGCGATCTTCTCTTCCGGCAATTCGGATCAGAGTGCGCCGGTCCGTACCGGCCGCAATCAGAACCGTTCCTTCTTCTTCCATCCCTTCTCCTCGAAGTACTACTCCAGAAGCCGAAAGAATCAGCCCTCCAAAAATCGGATACCTTCCCGAGCGCAGCAGCACCGCTCCGCGAAAACCTTCCGAATCCAGAGGCAGCTTACCCACATAATCAATCGCCGCTTGAATCCGCTGCGTATTATCCCCTTCCACCGGCGAAAGGACTGCACGAATCGGAACATCCGGAATGGGGCTATTTCCTCCTTTGTACCCGCAATGTGAAAAATCGGGGATTCGATTGCCCTCCGCGTCTGTCCCGTAAACCAGCGACCCGTCGTTCGCCTGTGAAAGAAAAGAAATAGACGCAGATTCCTGTGCCGCCAGGCATAAAGCATAGACCGCAAGAAAAACCAATGGAATGAAAAATCGTACATATTTTTTCATAGACTTTGTATTTTCATTTAACGCACAGGAACAGTCAAAATATTTTTGTTGTTTTCCGAGTTTTGATATGAATAGCTGCCTTTTTTTCCAATGAATCTCTTAATTAGAAGAAAAACGCGCGGGGAAAAAACTCATTTCGCGCAAAACTTAGGTCGGGACTAAGAAATTAGTTTTGGGATAATTCCTTGTTGATTTGGAAACGGACAAAACTACGCCCGGAGGGACTCGAACCCCCGACCTTCGGTTTAGGAAACCGACAACATAATTACATAAAATCTTTACAGTAAATAACTTATGGATTTCTCTGTTTTTACTTGTCCTTTGCATTGTCCTTTTATGGACTTGCAAAACTCCAAAATACTGCGTTTATCTTCTCTTTTTAGGGACTCCAAAAACTCTACCAAAGCGTTTTTTTATAGTGTCCAAAAACTCTTTTCAATTCTGTTTTATGGACTAAAGAAACCCTGAAGGATTCTTTACATGGCCGCATTGTCCCGGTAACTGCCCTGTGATAACCCGCACAGGGCAACGGGAACCAAACACATCAAACGAGGGCTTCTTCCCTCGTTGCTGCTTTATTAAGAACTTTGTAAAAACTGGTTGCTTCAATCCTCAAAAGCTGACCAAGCCTTATAACCTTCATACCCTTGGCTCTCATTGCTGGCATTCTGCGTTCAACAGTTCGCTTGCTGACCTTGAGAATTTGAGCCGCGTCATCAACAGTTAGGTATTGGGTATCAGACATGAGCCGCCTCCGCATCTTGCTTATTTTGACAATTATCTTGACAATCTACCTCTTTTGGTGTATGCTCTATAGCCTCATTGGAAGGGGTACTATCATCCGATGGAGCGGTAAGCTCTTTGATTCTTTGTTTGCAAAGGAAATTGATTTCACCGTCTTGGGTTCTATCTTCAAGCTTTGCGGCCTTTTTGAGATTTTCCTTTGTCTCATCTGTCACGTATATGTTTGGCATTGCTCTGTCCTTTGAAAATACTTTTTTTATCCAAGTATAAAAAAAGTGTATGTTTTCTTTGTCGGCATGTCAAGTATATTTCTTTGATATTTCTTTATTTTTTCTTTGTTGATTGTGTAAGTTTTGGAGGAATAATGCTTTACATGTCTGAAAAAAAGATAAAAAAATCCGGCAGGAATTTTTACATCCCGGAATGGGTAAGTTCGGTTCTGGACGCAGAGGCAGAAAGGTACGGAGGGCCTGGAGTTGTTGTATCCAGTGCAATCATGGCGTTTAGTAAACTCTCAAATGAACAAAAAG
This sequence comes from Planctomycetota bacterium, assembly GCA_022705405.1. GTDB lineage: Bacteria > Planctomycetota > Phycisphaerae > Sedimentisphaerales > Anaerohalosphaeraceae > JAHDQI01. The sequence goes on from JAKJEN010000163.1 coordinate 3,323, forward strand.
CGGAGGTTGTAAAGACTTTTCGCAATGAGGAAGTGGAGCGGGCGTATCTGGATACGCAATCTATAGTTGAAAGTGCCGCTCAAGATGAAGAAGCAGGCAAAAAACGAACTCGACAGAAGCGAAGTTCAAAAGAATCTGCCTGATCTTTTCTATATACAGATGCAATTCATAGTTGTACGTAGCCATAATGAGAGTATTTCGGCCAGAAACAGGAGAGGGTTAAGAGATGAAACAAATTTTTGTTTTATCGCTGCTCTTTTCGATCGGGTGTATTGATCCGCTGGAAACAGAAAATCGAGCCAGATTAGAGCAAATTCAAACTGAAAAAGCCGAATTGTTGCAGGAAGGTGAAGCCCTTCAGCTTGCAATCAATGAATGGCATGAGCAGTATCGGGTATTTATAACGGTACTAAGTGATGATGAATTAAGTGCTTACAATGAAATAACCAGCAAGATAGACCTGTCAAGTTTAGCAGGAATTGAACTTTTCAAAAGGGAAACCCGCAAAATATTAGATGATGATAGCTATAAAATGTTGACCTTCCTTAGCGAGCGAAAATTAGAAATAGATGCTTATATTCAGGATTTATTTTCACGAGCTAACAAACTGGTAAAGGAAGAATCCTCTTTAAAACAGCAACTTGCAATTGCGGAATATGATCGTAGGCAAGCTATAAAAGCCTTTGGTCAATCCTTGCAGCAGAGTTCTTATCAAATGCAGAAACAAATGAATTGGAACCGCCTAAATAATAATCTGATGAATATAAATAATAGTCTTAATGGTTCTGGTGTTATTTATGTTGGGCCGTAATTTTACAACCGGCAATACAACTTTTGACAGAAAAGAGTTTCAATCCCTTCTTATTCAGGGGTGGTTTGTAACCCCACCTTTGGCCGTCCTGGGGCATCGGACAATTAAAATGACTGAACATTATGCCGAAATAGATATTGCAAAAGCAAAAAAGTTGCTAAAATAGTAGGTTGATTGACCATAAATGTCTTGAATTTAAGAGAGGAGATTGCAATGAAAAAGGTGACATTTCTGTTTATTTTGTCGGCGGTTTTGAGTTTATATGCTCCCGCGGCCATGGTAACAATCGAAGCCGATAATTTCGCGGCCGGCACGAATCTGACAAATTCAATCACAGATTTTACTATTAAAACTTCGGGGCCTTCCAGCTATTACATTGAAAATGGCTTGCGTTGGTGTCAAGTTTATGCTCTGGATACGGGCACTTTATTTCAAGATGCCAGTGGCGTACTATATCCTCTCGGCCAGCGTGTGCTTGGGTTCGACTATAAAGGCAGTTTCTATCCATATTTTACATCAGATACTATGTTGAAAGTCGCCTTCAATGGCTTGGCTAAATCTGTATATCTTGAAACAGCCAGTCCAGGAAATCCTCAATCAATTACTATTCTCCGAGGTTATGACCAAAGCGGCAACCAGATCCTGTATCGCTCTACCAATAGATCGGTCCGTACTTCAAGTCCGGAAATCATTCATTATGAGTTCGATGATTATCAACTTGCCTATGTGGAAATCTATGGCTACATGACTGTAGTTGATAATTTGCAATTTGATGTTCAATCTGTGCCCGAACCCTCTACGCTTCTCCTTCTCGGTATTGGCGGGCTTTGCGTGAAAAGAAAACTGAAGGGCTGATCGCAATAGCTAAATCAACCCTTCAGCGGAGGAGATGATGAGAAGTCAGCTATTTGAATGTT
>JAKJEN010000164.1 GCA_022705405.1 Planctomycetota bacterium
CCCCATTTGATTGATCAAACGGGGCACATCTGGGCTCTTACAGGCCATGCAACTGCCTTCGTTGTAGGGAACCTTGATTCGTTTGGTTTTAAGCACATCAATCAGCGCATAAAAGTGCCCGCGGGCCTGGAGATACTCCTTGCTGAATCCGTATCCGGCAAACAGGACCACCTGCCGGGGATCCTCTTCCAGATAATCGCGAGGAAATGATCCGCCGTATTTAGTATGGGTATCTGAAATCTCCGTTCTTTTATACGATTCGTATTCGCGGGGATAATTTTGCCCCCAAACGGCATTATCCGTTTCCCACTGGCCGATGGGTTTGAGTACAAGAGCAGGCCGTTGCGCCTCCCACCGACGCTCCATAATACTTACCGACAGCAGCCCCAGCAATACAATGATCACCGCACTAAAACCCATAATGACAAGGCCGACCAGCAGCGGGATACTTGATTTTCGTTCGCTCTTTTGATTATTCGGCTGATTGGTCATGTTCCGATCCTTTCTTTTTCTTGTGCAAACCGGCATCCGGAAGCATTGGTCGAAGCGTTTGCGGAGAAGAGGACAAACTTCGGGCCTGTCCGTGAATATTCGTATGGCAATCCCAGCATGGCCGTTCCGATACGCCGGCCAAACGGATCATGGCCAGTTGTTTGCCGTGGCAGCGCACGCAGTTGGCCTGTACAACGGGCACGGCGCCCTTTGAGAGGCGCAGAACCTGCGGCTCTGTCCGCAGAGTAAAGGCGGCAGAATGCCTCAGCCCGTCTCTGCCCTTAAACGCTGTTTTGGCGACTATATTATCGTGGGGGACATGGCAGTCATTGCAAACGCTCACCCGGCCGTGGCTGCCCCGCTGCCAGGAAGCATAGGCATCCGTCATCACATGACAGTTCATACAGGTTTCGGGGGCATCGGAAAGATAGGAGACTGCATTGGAAATGCGAACCAAAAGGACGCTCAAACCCCCAATAATGCCCAGAAAAATAAAGAGAATGATTTGCCGCCTGCCGCAAAGGGCTTGATAAACATCGCTAAAAAATCGAATTGCAGCCTCTATATAGTAATCCACAGGCGTTCCAATCAAGTCTTCCCAATTATAAACATATACCTTTGCTCACGCTATAGAATATCCGGTCTCTCGTCAAGAAATTTTAGATAAGATCTATATAAGATATCTGATTGCGGCTAGCCTCAAACGTTCCGGAGGATGCCTATCTTTTTCGGATGAACAACAGAAGGTTTTTTAGATACAACTAAGCAATTATGGAAATGGGAATCGATTTATCTGGAGACCGGCGCTGCATCTTAAAAATTCGAGCACATTGTTTAAAGATTTTGACTCCTCAATTATCGCTTTACATACAGATTGCCGGGAAGCTGCTTAATCAACCCTTTCAATTGCAGACTGATTAGGGCCGAGTGAATCGCTCCCGCACGCAGATCAGCCGACGCGATGATCTCCTCCGTATGAAGCGGTTGGCTGTCCAGTACGGAAAGAACCGCCCTTTCGGTCTGTGAAAGATTCATCCGCGAAATGTCAAACAACGGGGTTTCAACCTGTTTTTGTGTTTGTGCAGCGCTTTGCGCAACATGCTCTTTTATTTCCTGGCCGATAATTCCCAATGTATCCATGATCTCTTCAACACAATCTACAAGACTCGCTCCCTGCTTAATCAATTCATGCGGCCCTTTGCTGGTCGGGCTGTCAATGCGGCCGGGAATCGCCATTACCTCCCGATTGTATTCAAGAGCCGCCTTGGCGGTAATCAATGCCCCGCTGCGAGGCGCTGCTTCAACAACTAAAATCCCTAAAGACAATCCTGCAATAAGCCGATTGCGGCCGGGAAAGTTCTCCGAAAGCGGCTCATATGTCAAAGGCAACTCGCTGATCACCGCTCCATTTTCACAAATTTTCTCAAATAATTTCTGATTTTCAGGTGGAAAGCATCGCGCCAGGCCGCACCCCTGAACCGCAATAGTCCTCCCCCTTGCACTTATGGCCCCTCGATGAGCGGCGCTGTCTATTCCTCTGGCCAGACCGCTTACAATTGTAAGCCCTGCCGCTGCGAGAAGATGCGAAAATCGCTCCGTCTGTTCCTGCCCGTAGTGGCTGCATCGTCGGCTGCCAACAATACCAAGCGATAAACTATCTGAGCGCACTAAGGTCCCTTTTACGTACAGCACAGGCGGGGGATCGTCGATTCCCTTAAGAGGCGGCGGATACCGCGGGTCGTCCCAGTGGAGGATCTGTACCCCGCATTTGGCGGCCTCGTCCATCTCCTTTTCAGAATCGAATAGATTTCGAGTGCGGGCTATATTTTCAGCTGTCTTGCTGCCAATACCCTGAACCTTTGTCAATTGCAGAGTGGAGGCCCCCATTATTTTATCTAAACTGCCAAAATGATCGAGTAACCGGCGAAATGTAATAGGCCCAACCCCTTCAGCACGGATTAGCCGAAGCCAAGTCTCTATGTTTTCCGAATGAAATGGCTCTGTTTTGTCCTTCATCGCCCTATTTGGCTCTTTTAAATATTTCCGGAAACCATACCATTTATGTCTGAAAACACAAACAAAAAAATCCTTCTTGAAAATCACGATCTTGTTTGTAACAATTTGTTTTTGTATCCGTCCAAATAGGGGAGGACCCCAAATTTGACAGATGGATGGGTGTTTCCTCTGCAAATTAGGAAGAAAGGTTCAGCGTGAAAAAAAATAAAAGATTGTTTGTCCTAATTATTTCTATTTTCTCTATCCTTGCTGTATTGCTTTTTCTTCTCCTTCTGGTCAGCATTCAAAAATCAAAGGCATCGAAAGAAATCCTTAAAGTTCGCACAGAAACCGTGCGGCGGGGAAGACTTATTGAGACGGTCAATGCGCCGGGGCAGATTGAGCCGCGAACGAAAGTAGATATCAGCGCGAAGGTCTCTGCACGGGTAGTTGAATTGCCCTTTAAAGAAGGCGATCGGGTCACCGCCGGCAACCCAAACGCCAACCCGGCTATTCCTCCGTCGGTACTTGTACGCCTGGATTCGAGGGATATGGAAAGCCGTTTGAACAGTGCCAAGGCGTCCCGGGATGCCCAAAAGGCCCAAATTGAGGTAGATCGTGCCCGTATCGCCGGCCAGCAAGCATCCCTTGCAGGTCAAAAGGCACGCTTTGAACAGACCCAAACAGACTTCCAGCGGCAAAGCAAACTGCTGGAAAGCCGCGACATCAGCCAGTCTGCGTATGACCAGGCCAAAGCCGCTCTCGACGAGTTGGCGGCCCAGATTGACGCAGCCGAACAGAACATCAAAGCCGCCCAGTTAAATCTCATCGTGATGGAGCACAATCTCCAGGCAGCCCAGGCCCACGTGGAAGAAGCGGAGGAATCGCTCAGTTATACCACCATCACCGCGCCTATGGACGGGATCATCACTCGCCTGAACGCTGAGGTCGGCGAGGTGGTTATGACCGGAACCATGAACAATCCCGGCACGGTGATCCTGACTGTGGCGGATCTTTCACAGATGATCCTCAATGCTCAGGTGGATGAAACCAACATCGGGCGGCTGCAGATAGGGCAGCCCGCAAAAGTTCATGTTCAGGCATTTTGGGATGATGAATTTGAGGGGACTGTCCATACCATTGCGCTGACCAGCAGTCTGTCGAACACAGGCACTAAATACTACGAAACCAAAATCCTGCTGAAAGGAGACGTGCAGAAATTGTACACCGGCCTTACAGCCGATGTAGACATCCAGGTCAAGATCCACGACGATGCGCTGCTGGTTCCCAGCCAATCCGTCCTCGAATGCAAAGTGGATGATCTGCCCGAATCAATCCGACAAGAGAATCCTCTGGTGGGCCTGAAAAAGACCTTCTGCACGGTCGTCTATCGGATCGTCGACAAAAAGACGGCGGTTACGCCGGTACGGGTCGGCCCCAGCGATATTATGGACACGGTTATTGAAGCCGGACTTTCAGAAGGAGAACGCCTGGTCGTGGGGCCTTATAAAGTCCTTGAGACCATTGCCCACGACAAGCCCATAGAAGAAATAAAGGAAGCGCCGGTCAATGGATAATTCTGTCCTTATTCGTTTACAGAATATACACCGCATCTATCGAATCGGCAGCGATATGGTTCATGCCCTGCGCGGAATCAACCTGCAAGTCAGCCGCAATGAATATGTAGCCATCATGGGACACAGCGGCTCCGGCAAAAGCACCCTAATGAACGTCATCGGCTGTCTGGACCGGGCCGACACAGGCGCCTATGAAATTCAGGGCATCCGAACTTCCGACATGAACGGCGCCTCGCTGGCCCGCATTCGAAACCGGCTGATTGGTTTTGTCTTTCAGTCTTATGAACTGCTGCCGCGAATGAATGCGTTGAAAAATGTCGAATTGCCGCTGATTTATTCAAATGTCGGCTTTGCCGCACGGCGCCGGCTGGCAAAAGAAGCCCTGACGCGCGTCGGACTTGGGGAACGCATGCATCACCGGCCCAATCAGCTCAGCGGCGGCGAAAAGCAGCGGGTCGCTGTGGCCCGAGCGCTGGTCGCCGGCCCCAGCATCCTGCTGGCCGACGAACCCACCGGCAATCTCGATACACAGACCAGCAGCGGCATAATGGAGCTGTTCGAGCAGCTCCATCAGCAGGGCCAGACCATCATCATCGTCACTCATGAGCCGGATATCGCCTGTCATGCCCGGCGGATCGTCCGGATGAGAGACGGGCAAATCACCAGCGATCTGCCCGTCCGGCAGGATCCGGCCTGGATTCAGATTCACAGTTCGGCCGACGAACCTCAAAAGGGCGGCTTATGAATCAGATTCTGACTGCAACGCTGACATTCTTTCGGCTGCTGATCCAGAGTGTGCTGCTGGCATTGGGGCAGATCTGGGTCAACAAAATCCGCGGCTTTCTGACTACGCTGGGCATCATTATCGGCGTCGGTTCTGTGACGGCCGTTATTGCGGGCATGAACGGGATGAACGCAATGATTATGGAAAACTTCGAATTCTTCGGCACCAAGAA
>JAKJEN010000165.1 GCA_022705405.1 Planctomycetota bacterium
GTGCTGGAGGAGGCCCGACGCGCCGGATATGCGTGGGGGTTTACAATCAATCCACAGGTAATTACAGCAAAGACCGACCCGCTGGCAATGGGTCGCTTTTCGGTCAGCCCCTCTGAAGGGCTTCTGACATTTCGTTTGAAGGCGGCAGGCGCTTATCAGGCCAGCGATTGGCTGAGAAAAATAAAAAAACGGATTTTGAGAAAGTGATCATTTTCGATGATCGAGTGGAATCAGCAGGAATCCTATACACAACTGCAGTGGGAACAAGAGGCATCTGTTTTCCGCGACTATAATTTATATCAATCATGGGCCTATCTGTCGGTGCGTGCAGAAAAGAAACGGCAGACGCTGCTGCCAATTTGTTTGCGTTTGCAAGGTCAGCCCTGTCTGATGGCACAGGTTCGAATTATCTGGATCCCGCTGTTTGGTCTGAAGGTTGGCTATGTGCAATGGGGCCCGATGATGCGAAAAGCGGAGCGGTTGGATCCTGTACCGGTCGATGCTCTAGCTCGCTTTCGATCTATTATGATACCGAATATCGTTCAGGTTTTGCGTATCGTGCCGAATCTTTATACTCTGGAGACTGCGGATACATGGAAAGAGGACTTTCTCCAAGCCGGATGGTCGCCGGCAGGTTCCGTCAGACCGTACCATACGTTTTTGTTTCCTTTGGATCTGTCTGAAGAAGAGATGCGCAAGAGATTGCATCGAAAGTGGCGTACGACGTTGAACAAGGCCCAGCAGGCGGGTCTGGAAGCATCGGAAAGCTCAGATATAAAATATTTTCAGATTCTGGATGGATACTACCGGTCGGCGCAGGAAAAGAAAGGATTTCAAGGTCTGGATTTGGAGGACTATGCCAGGACGCAGGAGATGCTTCTTACGGATCAAAAAATGAACGCAGTGATTATTTCAGAAAACGGCGAGCCCCTCTCGATAGACATCAACAGTTATCTTGGAGACACTTGTTTGGGATTGTTTCAATCGACCAGCCAGCGCGGTCTTGAAATTAATGCTTCTTATTTAGTTTGGTGGCAGACCTTTCTGGCGGCCAAAAGAGCGGGGATGAGGCGGTATGATATGGGGGGTGTGGATCCTCAAAAGAACCCTTCTGTATATCAATTCAAAAAGCGCATCGGGGGAGACGAGGTATTTCAGATCGGCGGCTTTGAGGCGTATGCGAATTCTTTTGTTAAGGAGATCTGGAGATTTCTGAGTTGGATTTATCAACTGAAAAGAGACATCCGATGACGGACGTCTCGGTTGTAATTGTAAACTGGAATACTCGTCAAATGGCGATGGACTGCATCCGTTCGATTTATGAAACCGCTGGGGATTGCCGTGTTCAGATTATCCTTGTGGATAATGCTTCAGAAGACGGATCCGCGTCGGCCGTACGAGAGCAGTTTTCGCAGACGGTAGTGATAGAAAACACGGAAAATATTGGATTTGCCAGAGGTAATAATGTTGGGATTGCCTATGCGGAGGGTCGATATATTTGCCTGATCAACTCCGATGTGATCGTGTTAGAGGGATGTCTGAAAACGCTGACAGACTATATGGATGCCAATTCAGAGGCCGGGATTGTCGGTCCGAAATTGTTGTGGAAAGATCGAACACTGCAGTGGTCCTGTCGAAAATTTCCTTCGCTTTGGAATACCTTTTGCCCCGCTATAGGCCTGACGCAACTGTTTCCAGCCGTGCCGTTTTTGAGCGGGGAGCATATGGGGTATTTTCGTCATAATGTTATTACGGAAGTGGATGTTTTGGTGGGGGCATTTCTGATGGTTCGTAAAGAGGCCCTGAATAAAGTAGGCCTTATGGACGAGTCTTTTTTTATATACAGCGAGGAAGTTGACTGGTGCAGGCGATTTCGCGATGGCGGATGGAAGATTCTGTTCAATCCGAATGCTCAGGTCATTCATTATGGCGGCGGCAGTTCCGCAAAAGCGCCGACACGGTTTTATCTGGAGTATTGTCGTTCTGGATTACGGTACTGGGAAAAACATCATCCAGGCCCGGCAGCGATGGGATTTCGGGTTCTTTTTTTTCTGCGCCATGTCCTCCGCTGGCCGCTGCGCTGGATGCTATACAGTTTGTGTATTCTGCCGCCCTGGCAAAAAAAGAAAGCCGCATATAAAGAAAAACTGGATTCTCTGTCGATAGGAATCCGTTCGGTTTTTATGCGCAGAAAGTTGCTGGGAAATTTATCAAAAACCAGAAGGACATCCAAGAAGGAGTCTGCCTGATGGGATTGAGTTTTTGGAAAGAAAAGGCAATTTTGTATTACCGAAGAAACGGTTTCTGGAAATCTGTAAAGCAGGCGTTTAAGAAAATCAAAGATGCCGTTTTTCCGGAGTCAGATATTATATATTATGCAGACTTGATTGATTTGAAAAATAGCGGTCCAATCGAGCAAGACGGGATCCTTGTCGTAGAACGAAAAACATCCGACGAGTTATCTGCTGCAGAAAAAGATGCCTTATTTGAACAGGTCGGCCAAAAGATGATTGAACCGCAGATTGCGGAACGGTTTGACCGAGGAGCTTCCGCCTGGTTTGTTTATTGGCAGGAACAGGTAGCCGGTATGGTGTGGACGCTGGCTGGCGATACAATGGAGCCGTTTTATTATTTCATCCCGCCAAAGGATGTGCATGTTTTTAACAATGTGATATTTCCGAAGTATCGGGGTAAGAGAATAAATCCAGCGCTGCTTGAAACAGTGCTTATTCGACTGTCTGAGCGAGGATTTATTCGGGCGTATATTGAAACTCTGGCGAGTAATCTGGCGGAACGTAAGTCGCTTGCAAGAACCTCTTTTCAACCAATGGGCACGGCACGAAAAAAGAAGCGAAAAAATCGGCAGATAACCCAATGGAGCGCCGACCTGCCTGAATAGAATACACTGCCGTCATTCAAATGCCAAGTTCGGAGCATGGGGATTTGGATTGGAACAAAGCAAATTACAATATGCCATAATTACTCCGGCTTATAACGAACAGCAACAGATTAAAAAAACAATCGAATCTGTATTGGAGCAGTCTTCAGCGCCTTCCATTTGGTTGGTTGTAGATGATGGATCCAGCGATCAGACCGGTTCGATCGTTCGAGAATACTCCAAGCGTTATTCTTGGATACGTTGCCATACGCGGACCCGGGTGGCAGGACAAAGCTATTATGGAAGCAATGTCTATGCGATTCAGGAAGGATATGAACAGATTCGAACAGAACCCTTTAAGTATCTGGCGATTCTGGATGCGGATATTAGTCTTCCGAAAATGTACTATGAAGATTTGCTGTCCAAATTCGAGGCCGATCCCAAACTGGGGATTGCCTCCGGCGTGTATTTGGATCTGGTCCATGGGAAGTTGCGAAAGATTCTCAATGACCGCCGTTCAACCCCCAAAGCTCTGATGGTCTTTCGCAGGGCTTGCTTTGAAGATATCGGCGGACTGGCGCCGATGAAATACGGCGGAGAGGATACCGCCGCCTGTTTTACCGCTCGAATGAAGGGCTGGAAGGTATGGTCCTTTCCGGATATGACGGCCATTCATAATAAACCGGTGGGGACGGGTCACGGAAAGAGTCTGGTGCAGATCCGATTTCGTCAGGGAATCGGCGAATATTTTATGGCGACAGATCCTCTGTTTTTGATCCTCAAGTCCTTGCGGCGTTGTTTTCTGGAGCGGCCGTATGTCATCGGCGGGATAGTTCGTATGATCGGATATCTCTGCGGCTGGCTGAAGCGGGAGCCCCGGCAGATTTCATTGCAATTAATTAAATATATTCGCAGAGAGCAAATGCAGCGAATCTATAATAGGAATCAGGTGTCGGAAGTGCAGATAGCCAATAGACCTTTAAAAATATGTTTTGCAGCATCTGCCGGCGGTCATATGCTACAACTATTAAAACTGGATCACTTGAAGAATGAGCACAGTTCTGTTTATATATCAACTTCTCCGATCCTATCAAACAAACTATCTTCAAAAGGGGCGTTTTATTCAGTCGGCGAATCAAACCGACAGCATTGGTTCTCTATTCTTCGAGTTTTTTTCAAATGTATGCGAATTATGAGAAGAGAACGTCCAGATGTTGTTATTAGTACAGGAGCGTCTATCGGTTTTATTGCAGGATTTCTCTGCAAAATGCAAGGCGGCAAGATTATTTGGATTGACAGTATAACCAATGTGCAGAAACTCTCTTTATCCGGAAGATTGATACGGCCATTTGCAGATTTATTTATTGTCCAGTGGCAGCACTTGAAAGACCGTTATTCTACTGCTGAATACTTGGGAAACCTGATATGATTTTTCTTACCGTTGGTACACAATTTGGCTTTGATCGACTGGTTGTGGCTGTTGACCAGTGCATCTCTGACGGTTTGATAAATTGTGATATCATTGCACAAATCGGGGAAGGAAGCTATGTCCCCCGGCATATGAAATTTGTAAAATTCATGGAAAAAGGAGAGTATGATCAAACGATATTGAACTCTGACGGTTTAATCAGTCATGCAGGAATGGGATCAATTTCGATGGCCTTTTCTATGAACAAACCCCTGTTGGTAATGCCTCGCCGAGCTTGCTTTAAGGAGGTGGTCAATGACCATCAAGTGGAGATTGCCAGATTGTTCGAACAGGAGGGTTATTTGTTAATGGCCATGGACGAAAAGGATATTCCGGCTAAGATTACACAACTGCTGCAATTTGTACCAAAAAGACGAGAGGCCAAATTCCAACCTATTTTGGATCGACTCAATCAATTTTTGTGGGGTTCAATGAATGGTTTTTAAAAATTTTTTTACTGCATATCGAAATTAAAATACGTTTTTTAAAACTTGAGGCTTTACCATGATCAAATTTATAACCAAGAAAGCAGACATACAATAGCTATTATAGGAATATAAGTAAAATTTTTATCAATTATTTTACTTCGTAAGCGTTCAGGCGGTTTTTGTTAAACAGCCTGCTGTTTTTATTAATGATGGAACAGGAACACTGTTTAAATA
>JAKJEN010000166.1 GCA_022705405.1 Planctomycetota bacterium
ACCGGCACCCGAGTCTGGCATAACTGGCGAGCCGCCGACAGAATCGTTCCGTCCCCGCCGAAAACTACGGCATAATCGGCCTGCTGCAGCGTCTCCATCGGACAGGCCGTCTCAAAACAATTAGCCAGCACCTGCGCCCGATCCGATACAAAATGCCGAAAACGATCCAGCGCCTCTTTGGCAAAAGCCCTGTGCGGATCGCCAAACAGAATGAGCGCCGGTTTTTTCATTATTCCTTACCCTGCCGCATAAATTCTCTTCTTTGTAAATCGGCCGCAGAGCCGTCCGAAATCAATTTTTTGACCATATCCACGATGCGTTCAGCCGTCAGACCCATCCACTCCAATTGCCTTCGGCGTCTGGCTATGGGAATAAATGTGTCTTCTTCGCCGCCCAGCAGGACCGCCTTTCCGATGGACTGCTTCATTTCCTCCAAACCCTTTTCCTGCGCTGTTTGGCACGCCTGGGACAACACCGCCTCGCCAAAACCGCCGCCGCGGCTGTGATCTTCTACCGTAATGACCGTCTTGCCCTGGGCAAAAAAATCCACTATCGTCGGGTCAATCGGACGGGCAAACCGGGCGCTAAACAGCGAAACGAAGATCCCTTCCCGCTCAAGCATTTGGACGGCCATGACTGCCTCAGCCAGAACCGCTCCCAGCGCTGCAATTACAATCTCCGAATCCGTCTTGCGAACCCAGATTCCCCGGCCTGTCTCAAATGGCGCATCTCCCAGCCCTTCGGTATCCGCCGGGATTTTATCCCGCGGGTACCGGATAATCACCGGCTGATCCTGCGACAGGGCATAGCGCAGGGCTCCGTGCATTTCCGCCTCATTGGCAGGCGATGTTAAAATCAGATTCGGCAGCATCCGATACAGGCCAATATCCCACAGACCATGATGTGTCGGCCCGTCGTCGCCGACCGCCCCGGCGCGGTCAACACAGAACACCACCGGCAGATTCTGCAGCGAGATCTCCTGAAAGATCTGATCGAAACTGCGCTGCAGAAAGGTTGAATAGATGCAGACCACCGGACGCAAACCCTGCTTGGCCAGCCCCGCGGCAATATCCACCGCCGCACTTTCGGCAATGCCCACATCATAATATCGCTGAGGAAACGTTTCGCGAAACTTGGTCAGGCCCGTACCGTCGGGCATCGCCGCAGTAAGGGCGATCAACTTCGGGTTAGCCCGGGCCGCCTCCAGCAGCGCATCGCCGAATGCCTCTGTATAAGACCGCCCCCCCGCCGCGGCGCTGATGCCGTTGCCGTTGATCTCAAACGGGCCGGTGCTGTGAAACTTGCACGGATTGGTGTCAGCCGGAGAAAACCCTTTTCCCTTGCGGGTAAACACATGCAGAATCGCCGGACTGTCCAGTTCCGACAGCGTTTTGAACAGCTGAATCAGCGAACCGATGTCGTGGCCGTCCACTGGCCCGAAATAATGTATATTCAAACTCTCAAAAAGCCGGCTGGGCGAAATCGCCATTCGGATGGTCTTTTTCAGGTTGGCCAGCGCCTCCTCCATCGGCTTGCCGATGACCGGCAGATGATTGAGGATCATCGCCGCCGTATTGCGGACATCTTCATACGTATGGCTCAGCCGAACCTTCGAAAGCAGCGAGGCCATCGAACCCTGTGTCACGTCAATGGCCATCGAATTGTCATTGAGCACTATCAATAACTGCCGCTTGACCAGCCCCAGATTATTCAGCGCCTCAAACGACAGCCCGTTGACGATGCTTGCGTCGCCTACCAGCGCAACAATTTTTTCGTCTGTTCGGTTATGCGCAGCCCCCAAGGCCATCCCGACCGCCGTGGCGATGGATGTCCCCGCATGGCCGACCGTGAACACATCCGTTGGGCTTTCTGCGGGATTGGGAAATCCGCTGATCCCCCCTTCCTGACGAAGACGCGAAAAATAGGCCTTCCGTCCGGTCAGAATCTTATGCGCATAACATTGATGCCCCACATCCCACAGCAGCCGATCCCGCCGGAAGTCAAATGCGCGGTGCATTGCGATAGTCAGTTCCACAACGCCCAGATTGCTGGCCAGATGTCCGCCGGTCTGGCTGACCGATTTGGTAATAAACTCCCGAATCTCTCCGGCCAGTTCGTTCAGTTCGGTCGGCGAAAGACCCTGAAGGTCCTCCGGCCGGCTTACTTTATCCAACAGCGATGTTTTTTGGAACTGCTTGTCCTGTTTGTCCGTCATTATCCATCCATACGAAATCGCCCGGATCGGGCTTTTCTCTCTATTTTTTTCTTTTCAGCAATTCAACCGCCAGGCGGCGAAGAATATCCGCCTGCGGCCCAAAGGGCGCAATCGCCTCCAGCGCTTCCGCCGTCAGGTCTTCTGCGATCTGCCGGGCACGCTGAACCCCCACCAGCGACGGATAGGTCAGCTTCCCCTGTCGGCTGTCCTTGCCGGCCGTCTTGCCCAACTGCTCGCTGCTTGCCAGGATATCCAGCAGATCATCGGCAATCTGAAACACAAGACCGATCTTTAAGCCAAAGTCGGCCAGAAGATCAATCTGATCTTCGCCGGCGCCGCCGGCAATAGCGCCAAGCCCCGCCGCGGCGGCAAACATCCGTCCGGTTTTGCTGATATGGATCGACCGCAGCTGCTCCAGCGTTCCATTGGTCTTCTCTCCCTCCAGATCAGCCATTTGCCCGGCGATCATCCCTTCCGGCCCTGCCGCCCGCGCCAGCATCCGGATCATTTGGACCGCTGTCTGGGGATTTGTCGTTTCGGCCGCCAGCGCTTCAAAGGCCAACGTCAGCAGCGCATCGCCCGCCAGAATCGCCGTTGCCTCGTTAAATTGCTTGTGGCAGCTGGGCTGTCCCCGCCGCAGATCATCGTTATCCATCGCGGGCAGATCGTCATGGATGAGCGAATATGTATGCACCATCTCGACCGCTGCCGCGGCGATCTGCCCATCGCGTCCGATATGTCCGCTCAGCATACGGCAGACCCACCGCACCATCGCCGCACGAATTCGCTTGCCGGGACTCAGCAGCATATAGCCCATCGCTTCTTTCAGCCGATCCGGAATATGGCTTCGGCTGTGCAGAAGTTCTCCCATCACCCGATCCGTCTCGGCCGCTTCCCGGCTCAATTGGGCCTTAAAATCTATCTCATCTATACTTTGCTGTCCGGCGGACAAACCCATTTCCTGCATCCTGTCTGGATTTTTGAGTACAAACTTACTATTATACCCTCGAAAAAGATAAAAACTTGGAAAATTCACAAAAAATCCTGATTTTGGGAGTTACTGCATCCGGAAAGGGTTCTTTGGCCTTTGAAATGGCCCGCTCCCTCAACGGCCAAATCATCAGTGTGGACTCGATGAAGGTATATCAGCGGATGGATATCGGAACCGCCAAGCCGCCGGCAGATAAAAGAAAGCAGATTCCTTATCATCTGATCGATGTGGTTCAGCCGCATGAATCCTTCAGCGTGGACCGCTTTCTGGTCTTGGCCAACCGGGCTATCGCACAGATTGTCTCCTCCGGCAGGCCCGTCATAGCCGTCGGGGGCACTGCCATGTATATCAAGGCCCTTTTGTATGGCCTGTTTGACGGCCCCGGCACAGATCCGACTGTCCGCGAACGACTTCGGGAACAAATCGCCTGCAGCGGTCTTTCCGCCCTGCATCAGCGGCTGGCCAAAATCGATCCGCAGGCCGCCCAGCGCATCCACCCCAACGACGAAAAACGCATCATTCGGGCCATAGAAGTACATGAACTGACCGGAAGGCCTATCAGCCAGTTCCAGCGGCAATGGGATCGGTCTGAACCTAAGGGCTGGACAGTCATCGGAATCCGCCGACCCAAGGAACACGAAAGCAGACGAATCAATCAGCGGGTCAAACGGATGATCGATCAGGGCTTTGTCGAGGAGGTCCGCTCGCTCCTGAATGAACCAAAGCCAATGAGCAGGCAAGCCCGGGCCGCTATCGGCTATGCAGAGATGATCGACCACCTGGAGAATAAAACGACGCTTGATGAGGCTATAGAAGTCATTAAGATCAATACCCGCCGTTTGGCCAAAGCCCAGCGGACATGGTTTAAAACCTTCGCCCATATTCGCTGGATCGATATGGACCCGGACCAATCTGCCCAAACCCTTCTCCAGCAGACTCTTTCTTTATTAAAAGACAGCGGGCCGTCCTCTCAAGGATGCGGGCCTGAGTAAAAACTCAAACCCCAAAATCCCGATAAAACAACGTTTATGAAAAGAATGTCGGCGTTTGCAGACAGATCCGGTTTCTTCAATACATCTCGTCTGATCCGCCGCAGATGACGCGCAGTTTTTCCAGGTTGGGAATCACAGGCATCATAGATTCGCGCGGACGAAAGGCATCCGACCAGTACACAAAAAACGCCTTGCCCATCAGAAAATCGCGAGGCACAACCCCCGGTCGGTATTGTTTCTGATTATTTCCTACCCCTGTTGCTGGCCACTGTCGGCTGTCAAAACTGTTCGGACTGTTATCCCCGCAGACGAAAAATTCATCCGGTCTCAGTTGAAACGGCTTGTCCGGCCGTGCGCGAAGCGAGTCATTGGACAGATAATAAATATCCCGATACAACCCCACATGCCGAAGCCGCACTTTCCCGCTGCCCAGAATTTTAACTTCCGGATTATGACGATCCAAATCCTGCAGCGGGTTCCTTCTGTCGTCAGGATTCAGATCATACGACAGGCGGTAATCTCCGCACCGAATCACCAGCCGATGATCCACATTGGCAAACTCAAACCAGATCCCCCCGCGCGACAGATCCGGTCGAAAACTCAGTTTTCGCAGCGTCTGGCGATTTCCCTCCTCCGTTTGCCGCTCCAAAACCAATTGCCCAAAAAAATCAAACCGTCCAATATACCGAATGCCGTCTTTCTCCAGCAGCGCAGCGGCCATTCCCGC
>JAKJEN010000167.1:0-261 GCA_022705405.1 Planctomycetota bacterium
AGAGGAAGGTATAGGGACATTCGTCACGTAAAACCTCCTGAAAAGCCATCATGAGGTCGCGTTTGTAGACCGGATCCGGTGCATGGGTGAATTTGTTTATCAGCTCCTGGATGGAGGGATTTCTATAGCCAATGAAATTTTTACCATTGACAAAATCCTCATTGGCATCAAACAATTCTCGTACATTATAGCCCGTGTCAAATTCCCAGCGCACCCAGATGATGTCAAATTTGCGTTCGACGAACTGCCGCTTGTCGTAGA
>JAKJEN010000167.1:340-4836 GCA_022705405.1 Planctomycetota bacterium
CGACCTGGCCGGTTTCTGTGGACTGGGCCTCTTTCTCAACTGGGACAATCAAGCCAAACCTGAGTTTGGCCTTGTCTGTTATTCTTTCACGAATGCCATCACCGTCCTGGTCACGAAAACCTACGGAATCAAGCATGGCTTTGGCTTTTTCGGGATTGTAGGGCAAAGGACGCAATTCAGCGTTATAAAAAGGGGAAGAATCGATGACGGGGCCAGCCAGCTCCTGGCCTTTGCCGAAATAGAAATTATCAAGCAGGCTCTTGCGATTCAAAGCCATGGTCATTGCGCGCCGCACGACCGCCTCGCTCAGAAGCGGATTTCTGCAATTATAAGCAAAGGCATCAAAAGAGAAGGAGGAGTAGGGACGAGTAAAAAACTTTTTGTCTTGGGCCACCTGGGCAAGATAGTTGGGCTTGATCTCCGTGGCGAGTTGAATGCCGTCATAAGTCAGAGCCATTACCTTGCTTTGCGGATCCGGTTGTGGTTTCATAACCAGATTCAAAATATTGGCTGTTTTACCCCAATAACGGTCATTCAGTTGCAGATTGATCTCTCCGTCGATGGTCATGTTTCCAAACAAATAAGGGCCTGTGCCAATGGGATATTTTTTTAATGGTTCAGGCTGCAAATCCTCCATGTGCGCGCCAAACCGGTGTTTGGGGATGATCCAGCGCGTAAAAAAATCCCTGGGATCGGATTGGCTGGCGGCAAAAATGAAACTGATCGCCGACGGCCCCTCCTCGAGGATTGCCGTTATGTGTTGATACTTGCGCGCATATTTTTGTTTGGAGCGGATATACTCGTATGTAAATTTGACATCGGCAGCCGTAAAGGGTTTGTCGTCGTGCCAGCGGGGTGTTGTTCGCAGCATGAAGGTCAATTTTTTCCCGTCGGGGGAGGTTTTACTGGTCTCGGCCAGAACGTAAATAAAATCGTCTTTATCGACATCATATCGGACAAGCGGCTCATAAATGAGGGCGAAGAGCCTGTCGCTGGTTGAAACCGCATTGGCGTCATACGGGTTGAGCGATCCAGCGAGTTCATCCTCTCCATATCTGAGATCGCCACCGCGCCTGTCGCCGCTTTGGCCGTACCCTATACCAGTGAGCATAAAGAGACAGAGCAGCATCAAGGCGGCCAGAAAGAAGCGTTTCATCAGATCCTCCATTCTATGTCAGCGCGCAGACCTGTATCAATTCACTTGGAGCGAGTTCGCGATTCGTCATTGACAGCTGTCTTGGCGGGCACAAGCGCCAATTGGGTCATTTCCTGAACCGCCGAAGCAGCCGGATACACCTTCTCGACAGCACTGATATGGCCGAGGACTTCGCCTTCCAGCAAGCGGCTGTGCAAATATTTGGTGCTGGCGAAGACCGTCAGGAAGGAGGGGGCGATTTCCTCCACCTGGTTATGGTATTGTGCTGGATAGGCCTCGGTCATGATATTCAAGGCCTGTTCGATTCGATTGTCCTGGAGGAATGCGCGGCCGAGAATCAAGGCTTCATAGGGCTGCAGAGCACCCGACCCAGCCCTGGCGCGGAAGCTTTCCTCATAGATCCGTTGAACCGTTTTACCCTGTCCGGGATAATGCCCCGCAATGCTAATCCATTCCAGCAAGAGATTAGGCGTCTTGCTGGATAATACGGTTGCCCAAGCCGCCTCCGCGTCCTGAAGACGGCCCTGCGCAGCGGCGATCGCGCCGGTATAAATCGGCACATTGCTCTGCTTCAGCTCCGCAAAGAGTCGGCCTGCACGGGCCAGGTCGCCGCTTTCGTAGGCACATACCGCGGAACCGAACATTACGCTCTGGCTGGATAAAGGGCTGCGCTGAGAAAAGGCCTCGCCGGCGAGTGCATAATCGGCTTCGGCCATGATCTCCAGGGTCATGGGATCAAAAAAACGCAGCTTGTAGAGGCCCTTGACCGACTGTACCTGGTCCGGAGTGATCTCGCGGCACAACTGTTCCATCAATTCGCGCGTTTGTGGGAATTGCCCCCGGCGCAGGGCCGACCAGAGCTGCAAACGTTGTTCAGCAGCCTGACCATCCCTGCCGGGCGCGACGGCAATCTCCTGTCCTTGGCCAAGTGAATACTTGATGTAGGCCTTTTCAGCCTGGATGCGGCTGCCGGCGGACAGGGGCACGGAGTCCCACCAGGATTGGGCTTCCTTGAGCTGCTGAAGCTGCCAGGCGGAAGCACCGGCCCAGAGGCGCGCCAGGGCGCGGTATGTATCAGGCAGCTGGGCAGTATCGGTGCACCGGCGAAACGCTTTGAGGGCGGACTCATAATCTTTACATGCATAGAGATAGCGGCCGAAAAAATAGCGGTTGTACACCGAAGGCGCGGCAGCGCGGGAGGTATCCCGGAAGGCGTGATAATCGCGGCCGACCACAGCCTGGAGGCGTGCCAGATCGCGCCAGAGGGCACCGCGGTTCATATGGGCCAGCGCAAGCTCTTTAAGCTTTGCCTCCGGGAGGCCCCGGAGATCGCGGTTTTTGCCCAAAATCAAGGCGATCTGCCGGGAGAAATTATTGGCGCCGCCCGCACTGGTCTGGGCGATGGCGGAAGAATAAACCATCGGTATAAAAGCAAGCAGTAAAAAGAGTCGTCTCATGAACATCCTCGCTGTTCGAACCGGCTGTGCTGCCCAAACACCCCTGTTTTGATGGATTATCGCCTCCACCTGGTCGCAGGGGGCAAGATGATCTTGAAAAACCTGCTCTGAGATGAACTCTCTCCTTCGGATTGTACTGTTGCTTTAAACACTTTATTCTCCAAATTATCAGCATCGCTTTCAGGAAAAGATATAGTACATATATCCTGTGCATGGCCCCCAGAAGATGAAGAGAACGTCGAGGTCAGCTTACCTTGGAGCACATTATCGGGATCGATTTGCCAGACATAGAGCCTGTCTGAAGTCCCACAGTATGCCCGCAGAGACGCTTCAAATCCAGCGGAAGTGGACGTCATTAGCAATCGCTCCGGATTTGTTTTCTCTCCACCTGCAACGCCTTGGCTTTCTGGCGTGATAGCAGGCGTAATGGCCAATCCTGGAAAAATATTGGCAATGAAGGTCAAAGTATCTGCCTGGAATGGCAATACGGAGTCCTTAAGTATGTACTGGGCTGAATCCAAACCATCCTTGTCAAAGTTGATAGAAATTTTATTAAAACTTCTGTCAAATGCTGCATTAAAGGGATCTTGGCCCTTTTGAGTTAAAGTGTAATTTTCGTTTCCTCCTTTGATCTTCAGAAGTGCATCTATTTTTCCCGCCTCGCAACTGTAATAAATCAGAGTATCGGAACCGGTAGCGAAAGTTGCGTCAAGCTCTTCGTATATTGCTAGATTAAAGGAATATGTACATAAGGGGTCCTCGTTAGGGCTACTCCTTATTGTAACATTAACAGTTGTAGTACAACCCCTGTCTGGCTTTCCCGTGATAATATTTCTGTTATTAGTCAGTCCGTCAGGTAATCCAGTCATGGTCCAGATGTACTGATCTTCATTGCCCATTTTTAGCTTCAGAATTTCGTCATACTGTTTTCCCACAATCCCATTTTTAAGAGACTCATTCGTTATCTCTGGAAGCTCCGTCACATTAATTGTGAATTCCTGGATTACACTCTGGCCTCCCGCGGGTGACGTTTTCGTAAGATCAGAGATGGTCATAGTGAAACTCACAGTCTTACTGTTTCCGTCAGGTTTAGCCGTGAGAACCATTGGTCCAGCTGCACTGCTAGTCTCTACCCATGTCGGTTTTGTATCAAAAACGTAGCGGTAGGGTGGTACACCGCCGGAGACCCCAATATTAATAGGCAATGTTTCATTGCGCATGACGGAATAACCAGATTCTGAGGGGGGGGGATCTGTACTTGTGGCCAGGGGATCAACCACCTTTATTGTCACCGTCAATTGATAAAAATTGTCTGGATAATTCTGGTCTTCTGCTTTTACAATAACATCATAGCTGCGTGCAGATGCAGAAACTTTATCTTTACTGAGTAGATTAAATCTGGGTCCAGTTCCAAGATTCGGGTTTATCCAGTCTGGACGTGGTTCGCAGATCGACCATTTCAGATTGCTGCCGCCTGTACATTCCAGTGGCAAAGAATAGGGCATTCCATTGATGGCGTCAAATATCATTTCCGGTCTGGTGATTATGATGTGAGACATGACTGTGATATCAACCGTGACTTTGGTTGACGCATTCTCTCTCTGTTTATCCTTCAATATTATTTCTATCTGAGTATTAGTGGCAGATGCCGGCACCGAACCAGCTCTTGCCGTTAGAACACTTCTTGGACCAGAATTTGTAGACAACTTCAGCCAGTTGGGTGTTTGCGGACCCAGTATCCATTCATAGTCTCCGCTCCCACCAGAAGCGGTCAGATTGAGCGTATAGGGGTCGCCCTCAAAGGCAAGGGGTACGGGATTGGGCTCCGTCGAGATTTCAAGGGGGGCATATACCATGATCGTATAGTTCACAGTCGAGGTGTT
>JAKJEN010000168.1:0-235 GCA_022705405.1 Planctomycetota bacterium
CTTAGGCCATTCCGTAAATTTCATAAAGTTATAAATGAAGGCCGCTTTGACCTGATATTCCACTTCTTCGGAGGATTTTGCGCTGTCGGCGGCGCAGAGCCCCGACAGGTCCGCACAAAACAAGAAAAGCCACAGAGAAAGACTACCCATTCGGAGCAGCCGATTCAGTCGGCAGAATGCAGAGAACGGTTGTTTTCTCTTGCCTTCGCTGTTTCTGTCAGATTTTAAGCATCTC
>JAKJEN010000168.1:328-4829 GCA_022705405.1 Planctomycetota bacterium
TTTGACACAAATCTTTTTTGCCTCCCGGTCACGATCTTTTTCTGATGCGAATACAGAATGCTCGTGTATTAAAATGAACACACTCCGGTATTTACAAAATTTTCGACACATTTTTTCGCCTACTTAATCTTGAAATGGAGGATAAGAGGGATCCTCGCAGTTAAACTATAAGTCTTTTATAATAAAAGTCTTATGTGTTCAATAAATCCTGCTTTTTGACCGTCTTGACTATCCGTTTCCCTTATCGGACCCTCCCCCGGCAATTATTTGCAATTTCTTTCTCTAACCAAAAACAGAGCCCCCAAATACATCAGCAGCAAACATACAGGAATTGCAGATGATTCAGAAAATTTCCAAGGTCAACAAAATAGGATAATTGTCTTGACCTTAAAGCGCTTCTATCCGAAATCGGCTGAATCATCAAGTATGACAGGACATTCGGGGATGGACTGCAAGAATTGACTCCCATAAGATTTATGAATGATCCGGCTGTCCAGTACCGCAACAATTCCGCTGTCGGTTTTTCGGCGGATCAGACGGCCGAAACCCTGCTTAAATTTCAAAACGGCCATGGGAACCTGATAACTGTAAAACGGATTGAGCCCCTCCTCCTTCATCTGCTCGATTCGTCCTTGAATCAGCGGATGGTTGGGAACGGCAAACGGCAGGCGCACTATAATCACATTGGACAATCTTTCCCCAGGCACATCCACCCCCTGCCAGAAACTGTCGGTCCCAAACAATACACATCGCTGCAAATCCTTAAACTGCGTCAGCATAGACGCCCGATCCAGCGACCCTCCCTGAACCAGAAGCGTCATCCGGTGTTGGCTGATCCAGGGTTCCATCCTGGCGGCAAAGTCGCGCAGCATCGAATAACTGGTAAACAGGACAAAGGCCCTGCCTTCGGTTTTCAAAAGATATTTGCAGATGGCCGCGATTGCGCACTCCGTAAATTCGGGAGCATTGGGATCGGGCATTCGGGATTCGATGAAGAGCCGAACCTGATGCGCATAGTCAAAGGGAGAATCTACCTGAAGGACCTGATAATGCTCCAGCCCGATCCGCTGAGCAAAAAAATCAAACCCGCCCTCTGCCGCAGGGCCGCAGCTGAGCGTAGCGCTGGTCAGGATCACCGACTCATATTGATCCAGAAGGCGCTGTCTGACATACGGTCCCACATGCAGGGGTGCGCTGCGCAAAATTACTTTTTCTCTGTGGTTCGATTGTCCCTCCACCCAATAGACAAACCCCGAACGAGACTGGGACAGAAAGGTCTTTAAGTCCTCCTCGATTTGCTGAAAACGATCGACCATTCGCAGCAATTCATATTGCTCATCCTTGTTTTCGGTTTGTTTGGCAACCCGGCCCAGTTCCAAACGCAACTGGCGAACAGGTTGGCTGAGATTGTCGCTGACAAAATCGGGGCCGCACCGTCCGCCGGTTTCTTCGGCGGCATGGGCATACCAGGCCGCTGCCTGAGCAAAAAACAACTGCAGCTGCCGGCGGCACTTGCCGACCCAGTTTCGAGCCGCCCGATGCGCCTCCTCCTCGCCCAGCAAGCCCCGACGCTGCCGGGGATGATACAGTGTGTTGAGCAAGAAACCGATTCCGTAGCGGCTCAGCGTTATCCCAAAATGATCCTCCGCCACATGTTCCAGATTATGGGCCTCGTCGAGAATCACAAAGCGGTACTCCGGCATCACGCCTCCGCCGCTTTGTTTTAAGACCAGATCGCTGAACAGCAGCGCATGGTTGGCGACAATCAAATCGGCCGACTCCAGTTTTCTCCGGGCCTTCCAGTAAAAACATTCGCGAAAAGCGGAGCATTTGCGTCCCAGACAAACCCCATGCTCGCTCTGGACGGCCTGCCAGACAGCCGGCTCCGGAATAAATCCCAGATCCGACAGCGAACCGTCTTCCGTACGGTTGGCCCACACAAGTATCCGCGACAACTGGCCGCTGTCTTCAAACAGCATTCGCTGCCTGCTGCGGGCATAGTGAAGCCGCCGAAGGCAGAGATACTGATTGCGGCCCTTGGCCAGACAGGCCGTAAAGGGCTGGGGAACAATCTGCTTCAGCAGCGGAATGTCTTTCTCTATTAGCTGCTGCTGAAGATGAATGGTGTAGGTGCTGATCAGCACCCGTCCGGTTTTGCGAAACGCCTGATCGATCGCTCCGGCCAGATAGGCAAAACTTTTTCCGACCCCTGTGCCCGCTTCCACAGCCAGCACATACTTTTCCCGCATCGCCGCACAGACCTTGACGGCCATCTGTACCTGCTGGGGGCGGTATTCATATTCGGCAAAATGACGAGCCGCCAGCCCTTTCGGTCCCAGCAATTTAACCGCATCAATACCTTCCTGGTTGGCAAATGCGATCAATCGGACTCCTTACGGATTGCCGCCGATGCCGATCTCGGTCGCTTTTTCTCCTGAAGAAGAATTCTGAGCGTTCTGAACGGCCTCTGCAAGAATCTTCGCTCCGGGATGGTCGGGCATGTTATCCAGCGCATACTCAGCTGCAATTTTAGCGCGCGTCAGTTTATCGTCCATGAGTAGTACATACCCCATCAGAAAAGACAGTTCCGCCGAATTGCTTCGCTGCTGCCAGGTCGATAGTTCTACCAGCTGTGCATCAAATGTATCCCGCGAATCCAACAAGGCCCCCCAGTCGATTCGAATCTGAATCAGATTGGGATCATTCTGCAGAGCCAGCCCCAGATAATAGGCGCTGCTCATATATTCGCCGGCGGCAAACAACGCATGTGAACGCGCCAGTACCATCAGGTCATTGCTCGGATCCCAGACATGGGCCAGTTCAAAGGCATCCGCCGCCTTGTAATAGCTCCCCATTTTAAGAAAGCGCTCTCCGACGGCCATATAATCGTCCGCTTTGATCCGGGCCAGGTGCTTATAATCCGAATATCCCTCAAGGGCCTTCCTGCCGTCGGCCGGATCAATTACATCCTCCGGTCGGATAACCAGCGAAGATTTTAATAAATCCCCGACGACAGATCGGGGCTCCTTTGCTTCCGGCATTTGCATTTGATCCGGATTTTCTGTTTCCGCCCCTCCGATATTCAGCGAAGAAGTCCTCCCCAGTTCCTTGCGGAGCCGTTGATAAATCGTCATCTCGCCGGAGCGGTCATCCTGAGCCCGTTCAGGAACCGTTCCGATCTCCTGCGGCTTAGGCGGAACCGGAATTTGCGGTTCAACCGGCGGCGGCGTAAGATCAAGCCCGGGCTTTGCCGGCTGGATCGGCTCTGCCGCAGGCAGCGGTTTTTTCTCCAGATCCCGGTAAATCTGCTGATCCACGACCGCCTCGGCCGCACGCGCAGAAGGAATCAGCGGCCGCTGCTGCGGCGCCTGCAAAAGCTGGATTAAATCAAAAGAAGCCAGCCATTGATCGGAGCCAGTCGTCGTGCGCTGCTGGGCGGCCGGTATCGGGCTGCTCAAATCCGAAAGGCCGGGCCGCCGCATGGACGTCACCGTGCGCCCCGGATCAAAATACGGTTCGGCGCCGCCGTAGGAACGCCGCACAAAGGAACTGACTGCGCGAGTGCCCGGATCAATCAGGCGAGGATCCAGATACTCCATCGAACTGTAAGGCACAAAACCCCGAAAATGCCTGCCGCCCCCAATGTTTCCGGTCATGGTCAGATTGCCGACATAGCCGTACAGCCCCGGTTGAGCGGCAATCGCTTTTGTCCGAGCGGCGCTGGGAACCTGTGTCGGCGAGCCGATTGGCGACCTCGCCCCCGGCGCCTCTTCCATCGCAGCCAACACCCGGCCCAAACACAGAATCCAAACCCAAACTATTATTTTCGTCTTCATTATTCGCACCTGTACTGTTTTGTTGTTTTTAAGGCGTCTTTCCTTTGCTGTCAGAACTTCGATGATTATAAACGGGCCTGCCCGCCCAGTTCAGTTTGGTGGCCAGCGTATCCCATTGCGTGCGCAGAGGATTGTTGACCACCAGAAATTGTCCGTCCAGTTTTTGAACCGTTACCAAATCTCCTGTTTGTACCTGCCGCTGGACCTGCCCGTCCAAAAGCAGCGTTGTCTGATCATTCACGCGAATCGGCGTTATCTCCAGCCGCCGCTCTGCGGCAATTACAATCGGACGAAAACTAAGCGAATGCGGGCAGATCGGCGTGAGCACCAGCGCCGATAAATGAGCCGACAAAATCGGCCCGCCCGCCGAAAGATTATAGGCGGTTGAACCGGTCGGAGTCGATACAATCACCCCATCGCCCATACATTCGGCCAGGGGCTGGCCCTGCACCGAAATCTTCAAATCGATCATACTGAACGGCATGCCTGCTGTAATCACCACATCATTGACGGCTGTTGAAGAAAAAATCTCCTTCTCCTGCCTTTGCAGACGGCACTGAACCACCATCCGTTTTTCAATTAAAACCTGTCCGGCGGCGATTTGATCAAACAAAGCGATCAACTCGTCGATGCTGAATTCGGCAAGAAAACCCAGTTTGCCGACA
>JAKJEN010000169.1 GCA_022705405.1 Planctomycetota bacterium
ATCCGGCGCCTCGGATCACAAGAACCAAACCGATAATCAGCAGAATCAGACCGCCCATAGGACTCCTTCCTCAATCAAAGCGAATTGGATGGTTTTTCGACGTTTCATTCCGGCACGTCGTTCTGATTGGCAACAGGAGGGGCCTGGGCGATCTTCTTGCGCAATTGCTGATACACCGAAGCGGGAATCAGTTTGGATACGTCCCCCCCCAGCAGCGCCAATTGCCGGACCATTGTTGAATTGACATACCCGTATTCCTCGCTGGTCATCACAAAAACCGTCTCGATCCCCGCAATATTCCGATTGGTCATCGCCAATTGAAACTCATATTCCACATCCGTCAGGTTCCGCAGACCCCGCAGCATAACCTTGGCCCCTTTTCGAGCGGCAAACTCCACCGTCAGCGTGTCATAACTTTCTACCGTTACCCGCGGCATATCCGATACCAGTTGGCGGATCATCTCCACCCGTTCGGCCTTGGAAAACAGTTCCTCCTTGCCGGGATTTTGTCCCACAGCAATGATCAAATGATCAAACAGGTTGCTGCCTCTGCGAATCACATCCAGGTGTCCGTTGGTAATCGGATCAAAAGAGCCCGGAAAAATAGCGGTAATGCGTTTATGTTCCATGCCTGCAAATTCCTGTTCACGATTCAAAAAAGACGCTGCCCATACAGGCGGCCTGTCGGTATGTTAAGAAATGGATTTCCTGGATTCAAGCGGAATGTTTTGCAGATCGCCGGCGGAGTATTCCGTTCGCATTTGCCGAATGCACTTTTCTGTCGCTTCAAAGCGGCTTTGGGCAATCTGTCGCACTGTGCGAAAATGGAAACCCTCCTTCAGTCGGGCCTCCCAATATCGATACTCGATCTTGCGGTTCCATCCTTCCAGCAACGCCCCGGCTCCCTTTCCTTGTGCCAGGCATCGGCGAAAATCCTGCAAAAGCCCTAAAATCCCGATATCATCCAGCCCTCGTGCATCCGATAAAATCTGGGCTTCGATTTGACGAGTCATTCGATTTTCAGACTCTAATATAATACGACATATTGGTTCTATTTTTCCTTTTAATATCGGATCGTTCTCCTTTTCTTTCAGGATCTGAGTGGAAAAGTTTCGCAGTTCTCTGCCTCGCAGTTCGAGGGCGGCCAAAGTGGAGGAAATTTTTCTGGCTTTGATGTAAAGTTTGAGTCCGGCATCGGAAAAATACGCGGCCGACAAAAGGCAAAACAGATCGATCGATTCACCTTTGTCCAGTATTTCAGGGAGTTTACAGATGGCCTCTGTATAGCGGGCAATCCGGCTGGCCCGCTCCCACAGCCAGCGATCCGTGCGTCCTGAAAGATCCGGGAAGGTCAAAACCTCCTCCGCCAGCTGGCCAATCCTTTCCGTCTGTACCACCATGCATCCTCCCGTATCCAGCCGCTCTATTCTATGCCCGCTGCGTCTTATCCGTCAACCTTTTTCCAGATTAGTCATAATTTTGTTTTTTGTTGGACGCATCTTTGTCTTTGCTATAAACGCTACAAGCCAACCTCCGCCGAGTCCATATAACCCCTACGGGCCGTTTTGCTGGTATTTTAGGCAACCTGATTCAAATTTATTTTTTATAATTTAGCATACACATAAAAAGTTTTTTATTATTTTTGTTTGATCGGTCGAAATAGATTGTACAATAGAGTGTTTGCAGTAGAGTGCAGATGAAATGGAAATTGGCTTATGGGTGCACAGGGATGGGCATGAACAATCAGAAACGAACCTTCTTCGTCTTGGCTTCTTTAGTCGCCTCGATGACCCTTGGGGCGGCGCTTTTAATGGCTCTCGATCAGAAAAATCCTACGGGTGGGGCCTATAGTCTGGCCAGTTATCTCCGTCTGGATCCGATTGAGGATGCAGCGTTTCGTCCTATAAATTCTCAGCCGGCCGCCTGGAATCGAGTAGAGGTCTATTACAGCCGCACCACATCTGGAAATGCTCAGGATCTGGCGGTGGTTTCTTCCTTGCGCGGCACGCCTCGGGCCGATTTTCACTTTGTCATCGGCAATGGCAAAGGAATCGCTGACGGTCAGATCCAGTTTACTGAGAGTTGGAAGACCCAGCGGACCGAAACGGGAATTATCCGTGTCTGCGTAGTGGCTGACCTGTACGAAAGCCCTGCCACTGATTATCAAATCCGCCGCACGGCCGCCCTGGTCGATGCCCTTAGCCGAAAGTTTAATATCAAGACTCAATATATCCGCTATCCAGCCGATTGGAAGATTTAAAAAACCGATTATAAACAGTTCCAAAGCCGCGAGTTACCAACCGCGGCTTTTTTATTTGCCAGTTCCTTCAAGACTCCTTAGAAGCCGTTTTGTCCACAGGCAAACATCAGGGAGTACTGCTGACCCAACACAGAGTTTTCTACTCTGTTTTTCAACTGCAATCCTACCCAAATTATGAATCATCGTATCGTGCACATTCACTTTTTTATCTTTGATTATTGATCTGATTTGTGGTATTATTTTGCAATCTTGGGCTGATTTCGGCCCCGATTCGGGAATCCGAATAAAAAATTAGGAGAAATCGATTGATAGGCGAGATCCGACGGTATTTCCGAAAAAAAGAGTCAAACGTACTTTACAGTCAGAAAAATGGGGAAGGGTCGTTTATTAAGACTTACTGCAACATAATCTGTTGGAAAGATACAATCCTATGAATACAGCCAAAAACAGAAAAATTCCTGTGCTGTGGATCGCGGCGGGCCTGTTTTTATTCGGAAGTCACAGTTGGGCATCCGAGTATTACCAATGGCCGCCGTACAATCCAACCGTGGCGTATGATTATCAGAATGAATTCGGAAAAATCAACCCGCCGACACAGGTATTGAATGATGTCGCCGGTGTGGTCGGAACCTATTCCGACCAGTGGTGGTGTTTCCGATGGGGCGCCAATAAAAATCCGGAAGTGACAGAGGCTGATTGGATCCCAATGATTCAGCGTTTGAATGACGACTTTGCCTATATTACAAACGTAATGCGTTGGCCCCGGGATAAACGCGCCCGAGAGGGCTATTACAGTACGGTCTATCTATATGGTTCCGGCTTGAGTACCGACAATGCGTCCAACACAGAAACCGGCGGATGGCAGGGGACAACCTGGTACAATGGACAGGCATGGCCCATGATTTTGGCCTCGTATTATCCGGTGCATTGTTTTGATCCCGCCTATACCGGAGGCGACAAATCCTATCAAACCGGCGCCCTCGTACACGAGGGGATTCACTGCATTTTGTCCAGTATGCCCGGATGCACAAACGCCGCCTGGTTTCATGAGGGCGGCAATACTTGGCTGCAGGGAACAATGGAAGCCCAGAAATCCGGAAATTTCGCCGGAATTGGCTGGCTAAGCGCTGGGGCGGCCATCGCTCCTTTCATGCCGATTGAATGTTACAGCGGGTGGCTGCAGGATGATACCTTCGGCGGACCTTCGGCCGAGGGAGTGAACAGATTTGAGGGATCTCAGCAGATTTGCACCTGGCGAAATCTGCTGGGGGGCACACAGTACGGCGAATGTTTTCCTCATGCGATGGAAGTGATTCTCGGTCCCAAAAGCGTTGCCTGGGTTTGGCGCAATTGCAGTCTTAGCGGCCGCGTCCTTCAGGATCTGGCCGAAGCGCCGAACGGCCTGGGCGCTGCCCAGACGCGCCGACTGATCCAGGAATATCGCGCACGTCAGGCATTTTGCGACTTTGGGCCCTGGTCTTATGCATTCAGACAACTGCTCAATAATAATTGGAGGGTAAAGATTGACCAGGAATGGAGCCCTTATTGGATAGATTGCGCTGAATGGACGGCCGTTTGTTATGTCCAAACCGCTCAGAACGGCAGCACGCTGATTCCCGAAACGCGCACCTTGCCGGGATGGAGCGGCGCAAATCAGATTCCATTGACGGTCAGTTCCGCCGCCGCAGAGGCCGCGGTTGTATTCAATCCCATCGGTTCCAATATGAGCTGCCAGTTGGTCTATCGGGATACCAGCGGCAATGTCCGCTATGGCGCTCCGGTCAGCAGCGGGACCTGCTCTATTCCGCTGGCCAATGTGAAGAATAACGTCATTGTAGCAGTCATTTGCAATACCGATTATATTTACAGAGGCGAGACAACCCGAACTGCAAAATTTAATTACTCGCTGACTCTCGGAGCGGGGATCGTTGGCAAAGCGGATATTTACACAAAATGGTACGACCACACCCCTACCAATTATACCATTAAGGCCTCGGCCGGAGCTAACGGGACAATCAATCCTTCCGGGAACATTACAGTCGGCGCCGGCGCCTCTCGAACTTTTACATTTACTCCCGCCTCGGGCTGCCGCGTGGATAAGATTATTCTAAACGGATTTCCAGTCGGAGCGTTAAACAGCTATACCTTTCATAATGTACGCGGCAATTATACGATTTCAGCAATTTTCCGAGCCGATGAAGACGATCCTCCGGCTGCGCCGACGAATCTGACCGCTGTAGCGGATGGTTCACGGATTATGCTCGATTGGGCGGATAATACCGAACCCGATTTGGCGAGTTATACAGTCTATCGGCGCACAGCAGGCGGCTCTTACAAGACTCTTGCGGCGGGTATTACGACAAGCGCTTATACGGATAAGGCCGCAGCGAACGGCGTCGCTTATTTCTATGCAGTCGCTGCGCTGGATACCACAGACAATCAAAGCGCACTGAGCTCCGCAGTGTCGGCAGCGGCGGGGCCGGATCGTGTGGCGTATTATAAAATGGAAGGCAATGCCGCAGACAGCTCAGGCAATGGCAATGATGCGGCAAGCTCGGGCGATCCGGC
>JAKJEN010000016.1:0-266 GCA_022705405.1 Planctomycetota bacterium
GGATGTTCCGCGAGACGCCTGGAAAAACGAGCTGGTGTATATGCTCAACCCCGAAAGCGGCCGACCCTTTGTCATTATCAGCTATGGGGCGGACGGCAAAGAAGGGGGCGAAGGGTATGACATGGATCTGTACAGCACCGATGTGGAGTAGCCGACGGCAAGACCGCGGCCTGGTGCTGCTGGAGATCATGATCGTGATCGCAATGGTGGCCTTTCTGCTGTCGGTCGGGATTGTCAGCTACGATGCGCTTTGGGGCGGGCGGCGG
>JAKJEN010000016.1:323-3436 GCA_022705405.1 Planctomycetota bacterium
CCAGAGCGACCGCCGTTATGCGGTCATTCTCGATTTTACAGAGCAGAAATACCTGCTGCGGCAGTTTGCCACACTGGATCTGGAAACAATTCCCGACCAGGAGGCCATTATTCATACCGGTTATTTTACCGACCGGTTTCAATTGGATTATGTACTGTATGATGATCTGGAAGATACGCGGGAGAAGGAAAACGTGACCGAGGCGCGGTTTTACGCAGGCCGAAGCGGCTGGCAATACGGCGGCAAGGTCGTTCTTCGCGATCAGGACGGGCAGCCCTGGTCGATTGTGATCTCTCGTCTTGTGACTCCGGCCCGTTTGGTCGAGGGCGATGCGGAAATCCTGCTGCCCCAAAAATCCAATGCCATGCGATTTTAAACAATCTGCTTCTGCTGGGAAACGTTCGATCCGCGGCGGGTTTACGCTTGTGGAGATTGCCGCGGCCCTTGCGCTGCTGGTCGGCATTCTCTCAGCGGTTCTGGTGGTTATGAGCCGCGCTGTGGAGGCCACCGTCAAAATCCGCGGCCAGGGCAGGGCCTTTGAGACGGCTCGGGAAAATCTCGAATCTCTGCTGACGGCGACCTCCGTCAGCGATAGTTTTCAGACCGGCTACAGCGAAAAATATCCGGAAATCCGATGGGAACTGCGCGTTGAGCCGTTTTATGAGCCGATCAGCAATAAGATGTGGATTCGCGCAGTCAGCGTTGCGAGTTTTTCTGACGACGGCGGACAGGAGCAGACTGTGGAACTGGAACACTGGCTGACCGGTCTGACTGCGGCGCAGATCAAACAGATTCTTGAGCAGCAGAAAGTCGAAGAAGAAATTCTCAAAGAACTCTATGGCGACCAGAATGATTCGGTTCAGGAAAAGATCGGGGTCTGTCTTCAGCAGGCCGGACTGGATGCCGCCTCCTATGAAAATTTCATCCGGCGGCAGCGCCGCCAGCGGCTGGAATATCTGACGCAAAACGGATTTGACGCCGGCTACGAGGAACTGACGGCCTCGCTGGAAGAAGAGGAGTCGCAATTTCTGCAGGGGCTGGGGGTCAATTTTGACGCTCTGAACGAATGCGTCGCCTTTCTGATCGAAAACCCGCAGATGGTGCCGGCGCCCGGTTCTCCTTTGGGATCCGGTTCCGGCTCAGATCGGGCTTCTGACGCGCAAAGTTCGCCGGAGGATACGGATCATTCCGCCGATCCTTTTAAAGAGGATGCGCCTGCGGTTGACAAGCCGGATTGTCCGTTTGACTGCGCTAAATTGGACCCGTCTCTCAAACCGCTGATCTGCCAGCTGACCGGATGCTGCTGCGATTAGGAAAGAACAGGATGCTATCGATAAAACTGCATTTTGAAAATCCTGTTAGACAAAGGGCATTTACCCTTACCGAGATGCTGGTGGTGGTGGCCCTGGCGGCGATGATTTTGATCAGCGCCTTAGGGATCTATCAACGAACCCGCGCCGATGCGTCCGTTATCCTCGACCGACTGGAAGAAACCCGACTGGCCGATGAGGTTCTTCAGCGAATCGCTGAAGACATCGACCGTATTGCCGCTCCCGGTTTTGATGCGACGATTCAGATCCGCAACAAGGTTGACAACGGCCTGGTCGGCGCCCAGCTGACTGTCGAAAATAAATATTTCGGCGGCCAGCCGCCTCAGCCGCGAATTTATGAGCGTGTGATCTGGCAAAGCATGTATGACGCCTTTGACGGCGCCCTGCTGCTGTATCGGATGCACGGCGGGCTCAATGTCGAAGATAAAATTCTGGAGGAAAAAAAGGATCCTGCGGAACAGACGCTGTATATTCCTGTGGCTTCCGGGATTACCTTTTTTCAGATCCAGGCGGTGGAAAATCAGCAATACAAAGACAGCTGGACGGCCGACAAGCCGCCCAAAGGCGTGCGGATTGGAATTTCCTTTGCCGAGCCGGAGGAAGACGCCGAAGGCCGATGGGCCGTGCCGGAAGAGAAAATTCTCTACCGAACGGCGGCAATCGACCGTACACGGGTCATCCAATATACCTTTAAACCCAGGGTGCTGGACGTCAACGATTTTCTCCCTGAACCGACGCCGCCGACGGAAGAGCCCAACCAGCCGGCTGGGCCGATTGTGCCGATAGAAACCTCGCGATGAATACAGACCGAAAAAATCTGATGACGCAATCCGCTTCCTCCCGCAGGGGACTGGTGCTGGTGGTGGTGATGATGATTCTGGTTGTGCTTACGGCCCTGAGCACAGCCCTGAGTTTGCGATTGACCCAGGTACGCCGACGCCAGAACTATATGATCGATTATCAGCGGGCTCGCTATGCCTGCGATTCAGCGCTCAAATATATGATCAACTTGCTGCCGGATCAGCGTTATACAGTGGTACCCCGCGAGGGAATGCCGGATTTCTCGGATCTGTTCTGGATGGAGCAAGCCGATTATGAGTCTTATATTCGATCCTGGCTGGAGGTTGCCCCGGAGGAACAGGTTCAAAAACTGATAGCGCAGTCCGGTCTGGATACCGAACCGGTTTTGCCGGAGAGAACTCTGGCCGAGTCGCTGGCGCTGCTGGTAAAAAAAATGATCGATCCCAATGCCGGGCTGGAAGAGTTAGCCCCGCTGCCGCTGCGCCAGACGGATCCGTCTAAAATTAAGGTTCCCGGCCCGTATGGAGCGCCCTGGCCCTATGTAGCAGAGCCGATTGATCTGGAGATGGGGCAGGCCCATGTGTCCATATCCGTCGAGGACGAGAACGCCAAGATGCCTCTGGGCTGGGCCGTATCCGACAACAAGGCGGCGCAGGCGGCCTTGACAACATTTTGCGAATGGATGTCGATGGATAAGGACCAGATTGAAGATCTTCAGCAGGAGTGCCGAAAGATTCGAGAGGAGAAAACCTTTGTGATTGACCCTCAGCCCATTTTGATCAAGTCTCGCGCCGCCTCTACCGCACAGAGAACGGCACAAGCTCAGGCCCGATCTACGGCCTCGCGTTTTCGCACAAGCCGACAGCCGCCCGGACAATCCGCTGCGAGGACAACTCCCCAGACCGCCCAGGATCAGTTGCGGCCGGCGATTGCCCATGCGGCGGATTTTTCCAAATTGTTTCATAGTTCCCTGCTGGATGT
>JAKJEN010000016.1:3446-10436 GCA_022705405.1 Planctomycetota bacterium
CCCCGCCGCAATACAGGCCCGCGAAATGAATCGCCTCTGCGCTATCTGGCCCTGTGGGGTTCTCAGGAGATCAACATCAACACCGCTCCGCGGCAGGTGCTGGAGGCGGCCTTTACATTTGCCGGAGAGCCCGACAAGATCGCCGAAGCGATCATTCAGAAAAGAGCCGCCAAGCCCTTTCAAACAACGCAGGAACTGGAGAATTTAATCCCCGAAGAAAGAAGCCGGATTCAGGCGGCCGCTCCGTACCTGACTGTGCAGAGTTCGTTTTTCCAGATCCGCATAGACAGCCGCTGCGGCAATGCCCGCTGTCTGGCGGCAGCGACCGTATTTAAGGATCAAAAAAAGGTAGAAACCCTGGCCGTATTGTACGGCCGATAAAATGCAGGAGACTTTTTGTGGAATCCAATCGGTTTTTAGGGATCGCCATCGCACGTCAGCAGGCGACGGTTGTCTGTATTGATGCCCGCAATCCGGCGGCGGAGGCGACAGACTGCTTTACAGTCCGCCCGAATCCGGACGCCGGCCAGGTTCCTTCGCTGGCGGCCGCCATCGGCCAGGCGATTCGATCCCGGGAGTTGATCTACGATCAGGCGGCTGTGGCGCTGGCCGGCGACTTTTATGCCCAGTATCCGATCCATTCGTCGTTTTCAGAGCCGCGGCAGATCGAGGGTACAATTCGATTTGATGCCGAGGAGGCCACCGCCGCCGATGCCGCTACGCTGGCGGTTACCTTCGAGATTTTGCGTCCGGGCGCAGACGGCTCGGAAGTGATGGTTTACAGCGCCGATCGTCAGGCCCTTACCGATATTCTGCTGGACTTGCAGCCGCAGCAAATCGATCCGGTAATTCTTGAGCCGGATGTGGTTTCTCTGTCGCGGGTACTGGATAAGAAGGCCGAATTCGCACATGATTTTCATACGCTGTATATAATCCTCGGTTCCGGCTCCTGCTGCTTTTTGCGCAACGCCAATAAGGGACACGCCGTGTATGGCCGCCGGGTGCTTTTGGCGGCTAAAGACAATCCGCTGGATGATCTGGCGCGCCAGTTTCATTTGACCGTCGCCGGCTGGCCTGTAGAAGAGCCGATTCAGTCGATCGCTCTGGTCGGAGATACAAAATCCATAGATCTGAAGAGCTTCAGCGAAAAAGTCTTCCATCCGGTTAAAACGGTGGATCTGACTTTGCCAAAAGATTCGGAGGCGGAACCGGCGCAGATCCTGGCGGCCTGGGGAGCGGCCCTGTCGCATGTCCTGCGCGGACGAAGAGCGGATTTTCGTCGGGATTTTATGCCGTACCAGGGGCGCCGAAGGATTCTGCAAAAATCGCTTCGCATCATCAGCGTCTCTGTGTCGCTGATTCTGGCGGCGGCCGCCGTTTATTTTCAGTTCAAGACCTTTCGGATGAACGGTTACACGGCCCGGCTGGAACACAAAATAGCCGACGAATACAAAGCCGCTATGTACGGCCAGAAACTTCCGCCCAACCAGCCCCTCCTGACCCGCCTTCGCAATGTGCTTCGGCAGGCCAAACAGCGGCAGGAAGGATTCGGATCCGGCGACGATAATTCCGTAGTTGCCCGCCTGACATTTGTGCTGGAGGCCATCAATAAAGCCCCTGCTTCGGTCGATGTTTATATTCAGCAGATCGCCGTGACCGAACGGTCTGTGCGGGTTCAGGGCGATACCAACGGCCGCAAGAGCACCCTTCAGTTATTTGACGAGATGAAGAAACATTCCAAACTCGAGATTGAAAGCAATCAGGTCTCGCCTTCGCCGCCGCGCGATAAATTTGAAGTGACCCTCCAGGTCAAGCAGGAAGGGGCCGGCCAATGAGAAAAGACTTTTGGAAAAATCCGGATTTGATTTTTATCGTTCTGCCGGCTGCGGCTGCCTTGTGGGCTCTGGGGGCAGGGCTGGTTTTTTATCCGCAGAGCAAAAAGACCTGGAAACAGACCGAAACACAGTACGCCGAGGCGCAGACGCTGATCGGACAGATTCTGCAGATTGAGCCGGAACGGCTTCAATTCAAAGAACAGGGCGGCCAATCCGCCGAGTTTGATTATGTGACCGAGGTTGACCGGTTTACCAAGGAGCTGGGCATTTCATCCGGTCAGTACACGCTGACGGTCCGCCAGGGAATCAAGCAGAAAGGCAAAATGCGCCGCAGCGCGGATCTGGCATTTAAATCGGTAAAGGTGGAAACCGCGGCGGGCTTTCTGTCGGCGATCCTGGCGCGCTGGCCGGATCTGCAGTGCGAACAGGTGTCGCTGGAGAAAATCGGAAGCGCAAAGAATGAATGGAATATCAAACTTCGACTGATTTATTTTTACTGATCGAAGCGGCGGAGGTTACCGTCCCAAACTGATCTGAAGGCACAGTTCGTTCAGTTCCTCTACATGTCTTTGGAGTTCATCCGGCTGAATGGCCTGATTGGCCAGGCAGTCATGCAGTTGACGGGCCTTGCCGACAAGGGTTTTTCGCTGGCAGCTGGTTCCCAGTTCCATCAGCACCTTGGCAAACCTCGACAGCATCTCAAAGTCGGAGCGGGAATAAAATTCCATCATCTCCTCCATAAGCGTCGGCAGTTTCTCCAGAAGGGCCTCCATTGATTCGGCTTCGTTAAACGGATGGCTTCGACGTTTCCGCGAAGACAGAGGGGCTGACGCGGAAGAAGCGGAGGTCTGGACGATCAAAAATGAACGGATTGTTTCATACAGATGACCGCGCGAAACCGGCTCGACCAGAACGGCGTTGCAGCCGGCGATCTTGAATTGATCGGCAACCTTGCGGGATGTATCGTCTGTGACCGCGATAATCGGCAGTCGCTCGTCCTGATTGTGAAGTTGAGCGGCCAGTTTTTTCGCTTCATCCACCTCGTCCAGATTAATCAGGACTACCTGAGCCGGTTCCTGCCGCAGCCGTTCAAAGGCATCCGCTGCGTTGTTGACGATTTGCACGTCCAGTCCTGCCCGCCGCAGCAGCAGATTGGTCTGAATCTGACTGGGGGTCTTGTTTTCAATCAAGAGCACCTTGCCGATACATCCGATATGCCGATCGTCGGGTTCCACCGGCTCGGAAGGATCCTGCCGGCTGCTGATTGAGCTGGTCTGGTTGGCTTCCACAAACTGCGGCAGAATTATCGAGAAAGTACTGCCCTGTCCCGGCTGACTGACCAGTTCGATGTGTCCGCCCAGCAGACCCGCCAGCCGACGGGCGATCGTCAGCCCCAGCCCCATCCCGCCGTACTGACGGCAGACGGAGGCGTCGGCCTGTACAAATGAATCAAAGATCAATTCCTGCTTGGCCGGTTCAATTCCGATGCCGGTATCTTCCACATCAATGCGGATTCGGTCCTGACCGGCGCGCTGCTGGACGTAAACCCGGATTATCACGTGTCCCTGCTGAGTAAACTTGATCGCATTGCTGACCAGGTTCACAAGGCACTGACGCAGGCGCATCGGATCGGTAAAGAAAGAATCCGGAAGATCCGGCGAACAATCCACCTGCAGCTGCAGCCCTTTTTCCCGCGCCGGCGGCTCCAACAGATCGCGGATTTCCTGAACCATTTCAGCCGGCCGGCAGGGCAGGATTTCAATATTCAGCGTGCCCGCTTCGATCTTGGAGAAATCCAGAAGATCGTTAATCAGGACCAGCAGCGTGTTGGCTGAATTAAAAATATTCTGTACATACTGCTGCTGCTGATCGCTTAACGGCTCTTCTCGAAGAAGATCGGAAAAGCCAAGAATAGAATTCATTGGAGTTCGCAGCTCATGGCTCATATGAGCCAGAAATTCGCTTTTGGTTCGGTTGGCTGCGACGGCTTCTTCGGCCAGCACGCGGGTTCGGTCGGCCGCCGCCCGCAGTTGACGGGTTGCCGCGTCAATCTGCTGATTAGCCAGATCCAGTTGCTCTTCTGCCGCCTTTTGCTCGGTAATATCCCGGGCCATCACAATCACGCCGGCCGCTTCGCCGTTTTCGTCCAAATAGGGAATGCGGTCGGCTAACGTCCAGCGGATTTGCTGGTCGGCCGTAACGTATTTGCGCAGTTGTTTGTACATCGGCTGGCCGCTGAGGATGACCTGAAGATCTTTCTCCAGCGCCTTTTCCGCCCCGTCCGGAAACAGATCATAATAATTTTTACCGATCAGATCCTCGACGCTCATTCCGACCAGGTCCGCAGCGCAGCGATTGGCCTGCAAAATGATTCCCTTGCGATCTCGATACCAGATCGCCGCCGGTACGCAATCAAAGATCGTATGAAAGTCTTTTTCAACAGACTCCAATGTCCGCGCCGGATCGGTCTCGGACAAATCAGTCGGCTTGATCGGTTTTTGCTTAGATCGGCCCGCACTCATCGATTCAGACTCGTTTCTTAAAGAGTTTTATATTTAGCAGACCCATTCGAGGGTCTGCCTATATAAAATATAGATTATTTCAGAGTCCGGCGGAGGTTCTATTTACAGAATCTCCGCACAATCTCTCTCTTGAGTATCGGTGAAAAA
This sequence comes from Planctomycetota bacterium, assembly GCA_022705405.1. Classification (GTDB taxonomy): domain Bacteria; phylum Planctomycetota; class Phycisphaerae; order Sedimentisphaerales; family Anaerohalosphaeraceae; genus JAHDQI01. The sequence goes on from JAKJEN010000016.1 coordinate 7,951, forward strand.
AGAGGGCGGCTTAATGGAAAGAACAGAAAGAAAAGCAGAGCGGGCAGTCCGATAAAACTCTGCTTGCCGATAGTCTCCGGGAGGTCGGCTCTACGGGACGTCTTCTCAGGGGTTGGTCAGTCCTTCGCGAATGGCATATTTGGTCAGCCCGGCGATGGTCCGAATATCGAGTTTTTCCATGATATGCTCGCGATGCGAATCGACGGTCTTGGGGCTTAAAAGAAGAATCTTGGCAATATCCTTGGTGGTGTGCCCCTCGGCTACCAATTGCAGTACTTCCCGCTCCCGGCTGGTCAGTCCGTCGCCGCCTTGCCAGTTGGGATTGGTGACCATATTGATATAATCTGAAAAGACTACTTTGGCGATCCGGGAACACAGGAACGTTTTGCCGCTCATCATGGCGTCCAGCCCGTTTACCAGTTCAGCAAACGCCGATTCTTTGAGCATGTATCCGGTGGCGCCGGCCTTGATCATCCGGGCGACAATGGCCCCATCCGAGTGGGTGGACAACGCCATCACCTTCAGGTGCGGATTGTTGGCAATCATCTGCTGAGTGGCGTCAATGCCGTTCAGGTTGGGCATGCCGATATCCATAATGACAATATCGGGCCTGAGTTCCTCAACGAGCGTGACGGCGATTCGCCCGTCGGCGGCTTGGCCGACCACTTGCATATCGGGCCGCTTTTGAAGAAGCGCACACATCCCCTCCCTCATGATTTCGTGATCATCTACTAATACAATCTTCATGGCCTAACCCTTATCTTGCCGGTCTCGCCCTTTTTGTTGAGTTTTATTGAAAAAAATATTTCAATATCGTCGCTTGCAGAACCGGGGCGTTTTGTTTTGAAAAGATCACAACCTATTGTATTACAGATAGTTACAATGCCATCGCTTCCTTGCAATCAAATGTAAATCACGAATCGGGGCGACAGGACTTGAACCTGCGACCTCTTGACCCCCAGTCAAGCGCGCTAGCCAAACTGCGCCACGCCCCGCGGCTGCAAAATAAAATCTTATCATTTTCCGGACAAACAGACAAGTAATTTATCGGAAAATACGATAATGGGCATTAAAGATGAGATTATTCTGGATTTATTTTCTCATCTACGAATTTCAGGGCCGCCGAGTTAATGCAATAGCGAAGACCGGTGGGCGGCGGGCCGTCCTCGAAGACATGTCCAAGGTGTCCGCCGCATCGGCTGCACAGAACCTCGATGCGCACCATGCCGTAACTTTGATCGGTTTGGCGGATGATTCGTGCCTCTTGCTGAACATCATAGAAGGCAGGCCAGCCGCAGTGCGATGGATATTTGGCCTCAGATTGAAATAAAACCTGACCGCAACCGGCGCAGTGGTAGACGCCTTTTTCAAAGTGATCGTTATAGATCCCTGTATAGGGCGGCTCGGTTCCTTTTTGACGGAGAACCGTATATTGCTCAGTTGTTAGAATCTGTCGCCACTGGGTATCGGATTTAACGACTTTATCGTTTGTATCTTTTGCAGGGTCTTTGTAGTCTTGTTTATTCATCTGTTGTATCTCGAATTTTTGAAGGTGTTTTTGAATTATACGATCCAACTATTAAGATGCGCCATTTGTTTAAAAAATTAAATGAAAAATGGCTTTTGTGTCGGCTGTGGTACAGTAAAGACCGATCTGGACGGATTTTGGGGTTCTTGCTATAGTAGGAGGATGGAAAGGATCAAGACCGGACTTATTGGGTGCGGGAAGGTGGGCGGACTGCACGCGGCGGCGCTGGCGGGATCGAAATACTCGGTTTTTACGGCCGTCTGTGACAATGATCGTACACGAGCGGATGCCTTTGCGGCCCGCTGGGGGGCGAGGGCCTACGTTGATGCAGCCGACATGGTTCAGCGCGAATCGCTGGGGGCGGTAGTCGTCTGTACTCCGCATCCGTTTCATGCAGGCCCGACCATCGCGGCGCTGGAGTCGGCAGCGCATGTGCTGGTGGAAAAGCCGCTGGCCTCGTCGCTGGCCGATTGTGACGCAATGATGACGGCGGCCGAGCGGGCGGGAAAGCAATTGGGGACGATATCACAGCGGCGCTTTTATGCTCCATGCAGACGAATCCGCAAGGCCCTTGACGAAGGCAAACTTGGACAGCCGATCCTGGGGACTGTGACGATGCATGGCTGGCGGGATGAGACTTATTACAAAAGCGATCCGTGGCGTGGGACCTGGAGCGGCGAAGGCGGCGGGGTGCTGGTCAATCAGGCGCCGCATCAGCTGGATCTGCTGCTGTGGTTTATGGGGCCGGTTGAGGAGTTGTTCGGCTACTGGGACAATCTGAACCATCCGTATATAGAAGTGGAGGATACCGCGGCGGCGGTGTTGCGGTTTGCCAACGGGGCGCTGGGCAATATTCTGGTAAGCAACTCGCAGAATCCGGCTTTGTATGGACGGGTGCTTGTCTGCGGCCATAACGGGGCCTGTGCGGGTGTGCAGACCGACGGAGGGGCGATGTTTG
>JAKJEN010000016.1:10562-29865 GCA_022705405.1 Planctomycetota bacterium
CGTCGGCCGCTGGTGAGCGGACTGGATGGACGGCGAACGGTGGAACTCTTTACGGCCATTTACCGCAGCCGCCGGGAGAAAAGACCGATTCGCTTTCCTCTGCGGCCGCGGGTCGATGATGCGGACTTTGACGGCCGGCTCAAAGGCAAACCGTAACGGATCAGGTTTTCGGGTGCAGGGCCAGTTTGTTGGCGCCGTCTACAAAGAGGATCTTTACGAGGGGGTTTTCGTCAATCCAGCCGTTGACGACGGCCTGCGGATTTTTGGTCGGACGCATGTGGATGGCGCTGAGGATACGATCATCCAACTGCGAATGGATATGAAAAGCGCGCAGCCGACGAATCAGTTGAGCAAATCGGTAGGGCTTGTGGCTGTACAGTTTGTATTGCGCAGGTTTTTCAGCGAGGATAGTATCAAGGGGGGCTGCCAGTTTGTTATAAAAGTTTTCGATTGTATGACGGCCGCCGATGCCGTTGGGACAGGCGGCCAGAAACAGTATTTCGCCGCCGTCTTCGAGGGCGCATTGCGTCAGTTCGAGCGCCCGCTGGGCGATGTACAAATCTCCGTCTTCGGGATGTCCGCCGGGGGAAACAATCATGCGCTCTGCGGGCTGGACGAAATATTCGGTGCATTGATCGGCCTTGACAAAGGCCTGTGCGGCCGCTTCCTGCGCCGGGCCGAAACGCGCCCAGTAGAGTTTTCCTTTGTCGCTGAGGGTCACCAACGACCAGACGGGCCTGCTGCGCACGATTTGGTTCATCGCTTCCAGCAGATCGGCCGCCAAAGGATGGTCGCGGCGGTCCGCCCGCGGATGCCAGGGATGGGCGCCGTATCGGGATCTGGGATCGAAGGTCAAACTGTGGTTTTTTTCGGCGGTTTCAAAGGCGCAAACCCCGGGGACAAAGTTTTTCACCGGATTGGAATATCCGGCAAAGTAATGGAATCGGACATCATTGAGCGTGAGAAAGATATCGGCCTTATTGAGGAGTTTGTTGTATAAGATCGGGGTGCCGAAAGCGGTTTTGCCCGCGTCTGCGAACTGAGCGATGCGACAGTCATGAAGGACTGCGTCATACGAAAACAGACCGATTCGCCGTATCTGTTTGAGAATTTTGTCGAGGATAGCCCTGTTTTCCTGTGTTTCGGCGGTATGGGTTCCGGTGCAGACGATGAAGGAAATATGAGCGGCCCCGCGAAATAAGGAAAACAAGGGGGGCAATGCGACATTCCAGGGGAAATCGCGGGTTCCATCGGGCAAGAGGACGCAGAGACGCCGCTGCTGAATTTGCTTCATAAAGTCGGCGGCCTCAACACGCGCCGACAAGTTGACCAGCGAATCCTGCAAAGAGCTTTCAGTCTGCAACCGCGGGCGGATCCAACCGGCCAGATTTTCGGATGGCAGGTATATTTTTACTTGCTCTCGGCCGTATTGAAGTGAAATATCCATAGATTCTATTGTATCGGAAGTCGGGCCTGATGCAAGGTTTTCTATACTGGAAATGGGGATTTTATACGTTAAAAATAATTTCTAAAATAAAGATTGACAAATTCAAACAAGTGTTTAATGTTTCCGATTCAAACAGTTGTTTGAATGTGTATGCAGAATATCGACAATAAAACTGAACAAAGCCAGGACCCGCGGGAACGGCTGCTGGATGCGGCCGAAAATCTGTTTTGCCGGTATGGCTACGACAGAACCTCGGTTCGTGATATTACGGCCGAGGCCGGGTGCAATATTGCCTCGGTAAATTACCATTTTAACGGAAAAGAACAGCTTTATCAGGAGATGTTCCGGCGGCGGCTGGTTCGAAATCTGCGCGCTCATTTTGAAACGATTGAGCGGATTTGTTCGACCGCCAATCCCACTCTGGAGGATCTGTTGACTGAACTGATCCGACCGATTGTGAAATCAGCCGAGCGACAGGATCCGTGGACGCGAGTGATTCGGCTGATGGTTCGGGAAGCCCTGAATCAGCGAGTGGATACAGATATGGTTCTCGGCGAGAAAAAGTTTTTTGTGGATCGGCTGGCGCGGGCGTTTATGCAGATCCTGCCTGAAATCGACGAGCGGACAGCGCGAAAGGCGGTTTTCCAGGTGGAATCGATCGTTCTGCATTCTATCTTGTTTTTGGAGCATTACAGTTTTTTTCTGCCTGAGATGACATCGGACGAAATTGTGACCCAAATGGTGCGTTTTGCGGCCTCTGGGATTCGCAGCTTTGTAGAAGGGAGAAATCAATGCAGCGAGTGAGCGGCGGATTGTTTGGGGCGGCGATTTTCTTTTTGGGATTGTGGTCGGCCGGATGTACGGTCGGGCCAGATTATCAGAAACCCGCGACGCGAATGCCGAAGGGCTGGAGTCGGCAGGCCCAGCCGCCGATGGCGTCGGAGGAGATTCTGAAAAGCTGGTGGAGCGGCCTTCAGGATCCGTTTCTGGACGAGTTGATCGAACGGGCCGGCCGGGGAAACCTCGGGCTGGAGGAGTCGCTGTATCAGATTGAAGAATCTCGCGCGCTTCGAGATTATACGGCGGGAAGAAATTATCCGAAGGTCGCTTTTTCCGGCTCGTATATCCGAAGCCGAAGCAGCCAAAATACAGGGTTGAGAGCGCCGGGTTCCGGTTCTGAGCAGGGGCTCTATTCGACAGGGTTTGATGCGGCCTGGGAACTGGATTTGTTCGGAGGGATACGTCGGTCGGTGGAATCGGCGCAGGCCCAGCTGGAGGCCTCTGTTGAAGCCGACCGTGCGATCCGGATCAGTTTGTATGCGGAGGTGGCGGCTTCGTATATTGAGCTTCGTACAGCTCGGATGCGCCTTCACTATGCACAGGAAAATATCGCGGCGCAGAAAGAGATGCTGGCTCTTACCGAAAACCGATATAAAGCGGGAATCGCGCCGGAACTGGACGTGGCGCAGGCCCAGCAGAATCTGGCCGATACCGAGTCGGATCTGCCGCTGATTCGATTGGCGGAGCAAATTGCGGCCAACCGCCTGGCCGTATTGGTGGGCGAATATCCGCAGGAATTTCATCTTCCAACGGAAGGATTCGGCTTAAGTCCGCTGCCGACCCTTAATGAGCTGCCGACCGGTCTTCCGGCCGATCTGCTTCGCCGCCGTCCGGATATTCGTATGGCGGAGCGGCAACTGGCCGCTCAGACGGCGCGGATCGGGATGGCGGTAGCCGAGTTGTACCCGTCGTTTTCGCTGTCCGGCTCGTTTTATTTGCAGGCCGAACATTTTTCCGATCTGGGCAATTATTCCAGCAAAAGTACGGCCTATGGGCCGGGTCTGCGGTGGCGAGTGTTTGAAGGGGGACGTCTTCGCAGTCTGATTCGTGCGGAGGAGGCGCGGACCCGTCAGGCGCTGGTTCATTATGAGCAAACGGTTCTGTCGGCTGTGGAAGAAGTGGAAACCGCTCTGGTTGCCTATGAGCAGGAACTGCTTCGGGAGCAGGCGCTTGGGCGTGCGGTGCAGGCCTCGGAAAACTCCGTGCGGCTGGTCCAGTCGCTCTATCGCAGCGGCCTGACGAATTTTCAGAATGTGCTGGATGCCCAGCGGACGCTGTTTCGACTACAGGATCGTCTGGCGGCCAGTCGCGGAACGGTGGTGGTGGATTTGATCCGTGTGTATAAGGCCCTGGGCGGAGGATGGGACCCTGCCGCAGAGGAGATTGTTCAAACGACATCGGATTCGGATGAATCTAAGTCCGGCTCATCGAAATCATAATCTTGCTGATATGGACTGATATAGAAAGGATATGGTTCCCATGAAAGGGAAAATACTGATTTTTGTGATTGTGATCCTGATTGCGGCGGGGGCCGCTTTCATCCTTAACAAAAAGAAGACGGCACAGGCCCCGACGGCCGCGGAGCAGGGGCCTATGCCCATGCCGGTAGCGCAGTGCGCGATTCAGGACGTGACGGATTATTATGAATTTACGGGGACTACCGAAGCGGTGGATTCGGTAGAAATTCGCGCCCGCGTGGAAGGGTATCTGCAGGGTATTCACTTTACCGACGGCAGTTTGGTCGAGGAAGGGCAGTTGCTCTTTACCATTGAGCCGGAAGCGTTTGAGGCCCGTCGTAATGAGGCGGCTGCACAACTGAAGGCGGCCAAGGCCCAGCTGCAGCAGGCACAAGTGGATCTGGAGCGGATTGAGCAGGCGATTGAAACCAATGCCGTCAGCCAGCAGGATCTGACGCGCAGCCGAGCGGCGGCCGATACCGCCAGCGCCTCAGTGCTGGCGGCGGAAGCAACCCTGGCCCGGGCGGAACTGGATTTGAGTTATACCGAAATCCGCAGCCCGATTCGAGGTCGGATTGCCCGTCGTCTGGCGGATATAGGCAATCTGGTCGGCCCTGTGTCCCGGCCGATTCTGACAACGGTCAAACGGACTCAGCCGATCTATATTTATTTTTACCTGAGCGAATCGCAGCTGAAGGGAGATCTTCCGGATCGAATTCGGGGCGGCGCCGGCCTGGAGCCGCTGGGGCTGGAGGCGGCTCTTTCAAATGAGACAGAGTATCTGCATAAAGGCGTTGTCAATTATTTGGATAATTCCGTGAATTCCAAGACGGGAACCGTTTATGTGCGGGGCCAGTTGGATAATAAAGACGATGCGTTATTGCCGGGGATGTTTGTTCGCGTGCGGGTTCCCATACGCCAGCGGAAGAATGCCGTGCTGATTCCGGAAAAAGCCATTATGACGGACCTGGGCGGCAAATACGTTCTGACGGTTGGGCCGGGGAACGTTCTTCAGCGTCATGACATTAAACTGGGCACATCCCAAGGGCTGCTGCAGGTGATCAACGAAGGTCTGGACGGCAGCGAGGTCTTTATCATCGGCGGATTTCATATTGCCCGGCCGGGTATGCCGATTACGCCAATGCCCGCGGGAGGTCCGCCGGCGACAGCCGAAAAGTCCGGCAGTTGAGGATCCTTCAAAAAAATCATAACGGAAAGGCCCCATCGGGTTTTGGGAGAATAGTCGAATATGTTCAGCAAATTTTTTATTGACCGGCCGATCTTTGCCAGTGTGATCTCCATCGTGATCGTTTTGATCGGAGCGATCTGCCTTCCGATTCTGCCGGTGGAAAAAACCCCGGATATTACGCCTCCGACAGTAGTGGTGGAAGCGTTCTATCCCGGCGCCAACGCGGAGGTGCTTGCCGAGACGGTCGCTACGCCGCTGGAAGAGGCGATCAATGGCGTCGATCGAATGCTTTATATGAGTTCCAACAGCACCGACAACGGCAGGGTGATGATCGCTGTGACGTTTCAGGTTGGCACCGATGTGGACATGGCGACGGTTTTGGTGCAAAACCGCGTATCCCAGGCCGAGCCGCTGTTGCCCGAAGAGGTCAAACGCTACGGCATCACAACGCGCAAGCGCTCCACCAATATAACAATGATGGCGGCTTTTAATTCCGTGGACGGACGTTATGACGATATTTATCTGAGTAATTATGTTGCTCTGCATATCAAAGACGTGCTGGCTCGTGTGCCGGGGGTGGGGGAGGTGCAGATCATGGGCGGCAAAAACTATGGGATGCGGATCTGGCTGGATCCGGCCAGATTGCGAGCGCGTGAACTAACTACAGAGGATGTCATCGATGCGGTTCGCCGGCAGAATATTGAGGTCGCCGCCGGGCAGATCGGCGGAATGCCCAGTCCGGACGATCAGCAGTTTCAATTTACCATCAAAACGCTCGGTCGGTTGAGCACGATCGACCAGTTCGAGGAAATTATTGTTCGGATAGAACCGGATGGACGTTTGCTGCGGCTGAAGGATATCGCCCGTGTGGAACTGGGCGCCCAGGATTACTTCTGGTCGTTTAAGATCAACGGCCGAAAGGCCGTGGGAGTTTCGGTCTACGCCATGCCCGGCGCCAATGCACTCGAGGTGGCCGACGGGGTGCGCAAAGCTCTGGATGACCTGTCCGTATCTTTTCCTGAAGGGCTTCAGTACACCGAGCCGTTCCGACCCACAGATTTTATTCAGGAATCCCTGAATGAGATATTTTGGACGCTGATTACGGTCGTTGTGCTGACTGTCTTTATTGTATTTATATTTTTGGCCGACTGGCGGGCCACGCTGGTGCCGGCGGCTACGATTCCGGTTTCGCTGATCGGCACGCTGGCGGTTATGCTGGGTTTTGGGATGTCGATCAATACGCTGTCTATGTTTGGGCTGGTGCTGGCGATCGGAATTGTGGTAGATGATGCAATTGTCGTAGTGGAAAACTGTGTGCGTCTGATAACCGAAGAAAAACTTTCCCCCAGAGACGCAGCGATCAAGGCCATGCAGCAGGTGACCGGCCCAATTATCGCTACGACGCTTGTGCTTCTGGCGGTTTTTGTGCCGATTATTCTTGTCAAAGGCATTACAGGACTCCTGTATCGGCAATTTGCTCTTACGCTGTCGGTGGCGGTTGTATTTTCATCGATCAATGCTCTCACGCTCAGTCCGGCGTTGTGCGCTCTACTGCTGCGGCCTGCGGGGGCCAAACACGGCGCGGCGTTTCAGTGGTTTGACCGGCTGGTCCGAAGCGCTACTTCGGGCTATACCAACACGGTCAAAGTCCTGGTTCGACGCACAGCGCTTTTAATGCTTCTGTTTGTCGCGATTTCAGCCGTATCCATCATTGGCTTTGGCAAACTGCCGACCGGTTTCCTTCCGGAAGAGGATGAGGGATCGATTTTTATTGGAGTGCGTTTGCCGGAAGGGGCGTCTCTGAAACGCACCATGGAGGTAATGGATCGGATTGATTCGATCCTCAGCCACACGGAGGGGGTTTCTACCTATGGAACCGTCTGCGGTTTTTCGGTGCTGAGCAGTTCGGTTATGACCAATGGCGGGTCCAGTTTTGTCCGGTTAACCCCTTGGTCGCAGCGGAAGGATCCTCAAATGCGTGTCTCTAAAATTGCTGAACGGATTCAGCGGGAATTATATACAATTCCAGATGCGCTGTGTCTTGCGCTGATGCCGCCGCCGATTATGGGGTTGGGAATTGCGGGCGGTTTTGAGGTGCGCATTCAGGATCGCGGCGGGGCCGGTCTGAACGCTCTGGCGAATATCGGCAACGATTTTGTCTTTGAAGCTCGCAACGATCCGGTTATTACGCGGCTGAATAATTCGTTTCAAATGTCGGTTCCGCAGCTGTATATAGATATTGACCGCGTCAAAGCGCAAACGCTCGATGTGCCGTTGAATTCTGTTTTTAATACGCTCCAGACCTATCTGGGCAGCACGTATGTCAATGATTTTAATCTGTTTGGACGGACGTTTAAGGTAATTGCTCAGGCCGAGCCGGAGTTTCGATCTCGTGTGGAAGACATCGGGCATCTGGAGGTGCGAAGCCGCAGCGGCCAGATGGTTCCGATCCAAACGCTGATGAATCTGCACGATACCACCGGCCCTCAAATGGTGACGCGGTATAATATGTATCCGGCTACGACGATCACCGGAATTCCCAAACCCGGTTATAGTTCCGGCCAGGCGCTGGAACGGGTCCGTCAGCTGCTTGCTCAGATTCTGCCGCCGACGATGGGCTATGAGTGGTCCGGGATGAGTCTTCAGGAAATTGAGGCCGGCGGCACGGTGATATTTTTGTTTCTGACCGGAGCGTTGTTTTGTTATCTGTTTTTGGCGGCTCAGTATGAAAGCTGGACGATCCCGATCGCAATTGTTTTGGCTGTGCCGCTGGGGCTGCTGGGGGCGACCGGCTTTACATGGATGCGGAAATTTGACAACAACATCTATACCCAGATGGGCATTGTGCTGCTGATCGGGATTGTCTGCAAAACGGCGATTCTGCTGGTGGAGTTCGCCAAGCAGCTGCATGAAGAAGGACTTTCGATTGTGGATGCGGCGGTGGAGGCGGGACGGGTGCGGTTTCGGCCGATTTTGATGACGGCTCTGACTACGGCTTTTGGCGCGCTGCCGATGGTTGTCGCCACCGGCGCTGGGGCCTCTGCGCGGCGGGCGCTGGGGACCTCGGTATTTGGCGGAATGATTGCCGCCACGATTCTGGGCGTTTTTCTGATTCCGCTTTTCTATGTGGCTGTTCAGTGGCTCAAAGAAAAGGCCCGTCAGAGCGAAAAGGCCCTCGAGGAAAAACTGATTCATCATTCTCGTTGATAAAGGGCTTGCCTGTACGAAGATTTCGGGTATCCTGAGCGGAGATAGGAATTATTCGGAGCGGCCTTGTCATGCGGATTGTGCAGCTAACGCCGGGTTCTGGGGATCAGTTCTACTGCGAAAACTGTTTGCGCGACGCGTCTTTGGTTCGCGCTTTGCGGGCTGCGGGGGCGGATGTTGTTCTGGCGCCGATGTACCTGCCTCTGTCGCTGGATAACCGACAGCCGCTGGAGCGCACGCAGGTTTTTTTCGGCGGGATCAATGTCTATCTTCAGCAGAAACTGGGCTTATTTCGCCGCACGCCGCGCTGGCTGGACAAATTGTTTGACGCCGACTGGCTTCTTCAAAGAGTCAGTAAGAGAGCGGGCATGACCAGCGCCCCCCAGTTGGGCGAGATGACGCTTTCAATGCTCCAAGGCGCACACGGCCGTCAAGCCAAAGAAATAGATCGGCTGATAGAGTTTTTGACCTCGCCTGAACACAAGCCCGATGTGATGGTTCTTTCCAATCTGCTGCTGGCCGGTCTGGCCGAGCCGATCAAGAAACGGCTGGGCTGCAAACTGGTCTGCTGGCTTCAGGATGAAGACGTGTTTGTGGACGATCTGGGCGAGTTGTGGGCACAGCGGGTGTGGGAGCAGTTGTCCGGACTTGTGCCGTTCTTTGATCTGTTTCTGTCGGTCAGTCATTTCTTTTCGGACTTGATGCAAAAGCGGCTTTCGATTCCTCCTGAAAAAATGCAGGTCTGTCCGCCGGGGATTGATCTGTCAATGTATGAGCCGCCCGCATCGATTTCGGAGGCGCAAACGATTGGATTTCTGGGCCGCATGTGCCGCGGCAACGGACTGGACCTGCTGGGGCAATGCTTTACAGCGCTGGGGCAAACAGCCGGCCTGGAGCACAGTCGGCTGCTGCTGTGCGGCGGAATGACTTCAGCCGATCGGAAGGCGGTGCATACGCTGATAAGACAACTGCAGGAAAACGGTCTGTCTGAGCGGTCGGAGTTTCAGGAAGCGTTTGACCAGGAAACGCGTCTTCGGTTTCTGCGCCGGCTGAGGGTATTGTGTTCTCCGTCGCGGCAACATCCGGCCTATGCGCTGAATGTGCTGGAGGCGATGGCTTGCGGAGTTCCGTTTGTCGCTCCAAAAGCGGGCGTTTATCCGGAATGGTCCAAACTGACCGGAGGCGGGGTCATCTATGAACCCAATACGCCGGCTCAACTGCACAGGGCGGTGGAGCCGCTGCTGCGGGATCCGCTGCGAGCGGCTGAGTTGGGAGCCCAGGGTCGCCGCGGGATACAGAAGTATTTTGATATCCGCAAAACCGCCGTCGATTTGCAGCAGCAGTTTGAACGGTTGTTCCAATCCTGATTGCGCTTAAGATGATGATGCTCGAATTGGATAATATCACAAAATCGTATGCCTCCGCATGCGGGCGGCTGGAGGTTCTTCGAGGGATTTCAGCCCGAGTGGAGCCGGGCCAGTCGATCTCCATCGCCGGCTCTTCCGGCTGCGGCAAGAGTACGCTTTTAAACCTGATCGGGGCTCTGGACAAGCCCGATTCGGGGACGATTCGTCTGGGCGGGCAGAATCCGGCTGAAATGGATGAGCGAGCGCTGGCCGCCTTTCGCAACCGTAAGATCGGTTTTGTCTTCCAACTGCATCATCTTTTGCCGCAGTGCACGGTACTTGAGAATGTGCTTTTGCCGACTCTGGCGGGGGGCAGAGCCAGGGAATCGGCCCTTTCGCTTCAGCAGCGGGCAATGCAAATCCTTGAGCGAGTGGGCCTGTCTGATCGAGCTCATGAACTGCCCGCACGTCTGAGCGGAGGACAGCGCCAGCGGGCGGCTGTGGCGCGGGCTTTGATCAATCGTCCCCAACTGTTGTTGGCCGACGAGCCGACCGGATCGCTGGATGAGGAAACCGCCGAATCGGTCATGGGGCTGTTGCTGGATCTCAATCGCAGTCAGAAGATCACCCTGATTGTGGTGACTCATTCGAGTCGACTGGCCGGGCGGATGGAGCGGCGATTTGAACTGCGGCAGGGAAAACTGGTTGAACGGCCGCTTTGAGGCAATCAATGAATCAGGTCCGCTGGATAATTCGATCGCTGCTGTTTTATAAATGGATATCGGCGGGGATCCTGCTGTCGGCCCTGACAGCGACGGCTGTTCTGACCGGCTCGCTGCTGGTGGGCGATTCGGTACAGATCACACTGGCCCGCCAAATGGAAAATCGGTTGGGTAAAGTCCGTTTGGCTTTGCTCAGTCCGCACACGTTTTTTCGCTCGCAGCTGGCGGAGGATTTATCCGATTGTCTGGACGCTCAAACCGCCGGCGTATGGCTGCTGAATGGGCGGATAGAAAATGTCGAAGGCACGCAGAGAGTCAACCGGATTACAGTTTTGGGCGTAGATGATTCGTTTGCACTGATGGGTCCTTCAGGGAAGGCCCCGTGGATCGAGTCTCTTGGCGAGGGCCTTGCAGTCAATACGGAGTTGGCCGATCGGTTGGGAGTTTCCGCCGGTCAGGAGGTTATTTTAACGCTGCAAAAAACCGGCGGCCTGTCGGCCGAGTCGACGCTGTCTCCATTGTCTGAGGCGCAGCAGTCTTTCCGGCTTACAATATCCGCAATCGTTTCTGATGATTCGTTCGGTTCCTTTGCGCTGTCGGCTGATTCGACAGGCGCGCTCAATGCCTTTGCTGATCGGCGAACCCTGGCCCGATGGCTTGATCAGTCCGATCAGGCCAATATCGTCTTGATCGGAAAAGAAGTTTCTCCCACTGCAGCCGCTGAGGCGCTGCGAAAATCCGTCCGGCTGGAAGATCTGGGCCTGACTGTTCGGGCGATAGAGGCCACACACTTCATCGAGGTGCAAAGCCGCAATGTGTTTATCAATCGCGAAATTTCGGAAGGCCTGCTGAAAGCCGACCCCTCCGCTTTGGGTGTATTGACATACTTTGTCAACGAAATCGCCAAAGACGGGCGGCGGTGTCCTTATTCGATGGTTTCGGCCGTCGGCTCGTCCGATCCGGCGAAAATGAATACGTTTACGCGATTGGCGGACGACGAAATCATTCTCAATGAATGGCTGGCCGAGGATCTGAAAGCCGATGCGGGGGATACGGTGACCCTGAAATATTATATACCCGGCTCGAAAACCGACCGGCTGACGGAACAGACTGAATCCTTCCGCGTTCATTCCGTCATTCCGATGATGGGCCTGGGGGCCGACAGTACGCTGATGCCTGAGTTTCCGTCTTTAGCGGATGTTGATAATTGCCGCGATTGGAAGCCGGGAATCCCGATAGATTTGGGCAAAATCCGCCCGCAGGATGAGGCCTACTGGAATAAATATCGCGGCGCTGCCAAGGCCTTTATCTCTCTGCCGACGGCTCGTCGGCTATGGGCCAACCGCTTTGGCGATTTAACGGCTGTGCGTTATCCGGCCAAGATCGGCCTTCAGCGGTTAAAAGATACTCTGCGCCAGCCCATAGATCCCTTATCGGCAGGCCTTTCCTTTGATGCGGTTGGCGCTCGCGGCCAAAAGGCCGCTGCGGGAATGACCAATTTTGGCGCTCTCTTTGCCGGTCTGAGCATGTTTTTGCTCGGATCGGCCCTGATTCTGACGGCGCTGACTTTTCATTTTTCCATCCAGCGGCAGGCCGACCAGATCGGACTGTTCAAGGCCCTCGGATTTACCGCCCGCCGAATTTGCCGGATGTTTCTGGGACAGGGTTTGACGCTGGCTGTAGTCGGTTCAATCCTTGGAACTGCGCTGGCTTTGCTTTATACGCGGCTGCTTGTCTGGGCGCTTTCTACACTCTGGTCGGGGGCTGTCGCCGGTTCGGCGGTGGAGTTTCATATTCGTCCCTTTACGCTGATTGCTGGAGGCGTGGCAGGTCTTTTGGTCTCGCTGATTTCGATGCTGATCGGACTTCGGAAATTGCTGGATCGGCCGGCGGCGGATTTGCTGGGCGGAGCGGTCGAACCGCCGACAACTGCTAAAGCCGCCCGCTGGAATCTGCCTATATCGATTTTATTGGGCCTGGCGGCCCTGTCGCTGGCGATCGGATCGCTGGCTGTCGGAGTTCAGCAAGCCGCCTCGATATTTTTTATCTCCGCCGCTTTTCTTCTGTCGGCGGCGATTTTATTAGGCCGGTTCTTTCTTCTTCGTCGGCCCTTTGGCCCATCCGGCACACCGCCCCGAAGCATCCTGTATCTGGCGATTGGCAATCTTTCCTCCCGTCCCGGCCGCTCGCTGGCAGTGCTGGCAACCATGGCGGCCGGAGTCTTTTTGGTGACGGCTGTGGGACTCAATCGCAAAAGCCCCCCGCGCGATGTTCTTGTTCGCCAGAGCGGAACCGGCGGTTTTGTCCTGCTGGCTGAAAGCGGTCTGCCGGTATTGGGCGATTTGAACGATCCGAATTTTCAAGCCGAACTGAATTTGGATCTTCGCCAAACAGGACCGGCGGCGTTTGTGCCCCTACGCGTTCGGGCCGGCGAAGATGCCGGGTGTTTGAATCTTAACCGCGCCCAGCAGCCGCGACTGCTGGGAGTCCGGACCGCGGATCTGCGGCAGCGAAACAGCTTTGTATTTGGGCGACTGCTCAAGGGTACGCTGACTGCCGCTGAGGGGTGGGATCTGCTGGATCTGGACTTTGGACCGGATATTGTGCCGGCCGTCGGCGATATCGGCACGGTTCGTTGGGGTCTGGGTCTTGGCGTGGGCGATACGCTGACCCAGCAGGACCAGTTTGGCCGTTTGTTTCGGCTAAAGATCGTCGCAATTTTGGATAGTTCTGTTTTGCAGGGAAGTCTGCTGATTTCGGAAGCCAACTTTACGGCGCATTTTGGTTCGGTCTGCGGGTATCAGATGTTTTTGATCGACGGCCTGCCGGAGAAAGCCGGCAAACTGTCGGCCGCTTTGACTAAGGCCCTGCGGCGTTTTGGGCTGGAGGCGGTTTCTACGCGCCAAAAACTGGCCGCCCTCAATGCGGTGGAAAATACATATCTGGCTATTTTTCTTGTTCTTGGCGGGTTGGGGCTGCTTTTGGGAACGGTGGGGCTGGGGCTTGTTGTCTGGCTCAATATTCTGGACCGCCGAGGCGAACTGGCGATGATGCAGGCGGTCGGCTTTGACCGGCCTGTTTTGTTTGAAATGCTCTGGATGGAGCATACGATTTTGCTGACGGCCGGTGTAATAGCCGGCAGTTTGACCGCCTTGATCGCGATTTTGCCGGCGCTGTCGTCAGAAGTCAGCAGGGCTAATTTTGGGATTCTTTTGCTTACACTGATTCTCATTCTTTTCAGCGGCTGGCTCTGGATCCGATTGGCCGCTTCGGCGGCGCTTTCGGGAACAGCCCTTGCGGCCCTGAGGAACGAATAACGCCGGGCTTTTTTTTGCATAACCTGATTCCATCCGGCAGTCTATGCGTCAGATACACGGTTTGCCGATTTTTAGAATTTGGCATAGGAATTTCTATTTGGGGGGATTATTGAATAGCAGCGCTTTTTCTGATACGATCCGTCCTATGGAAGAACAGAAGACTATTCTGCTGGCACATGGCGGCGGCGGTCGGCTGATGAGAGACCTTATCGACCGACTGATCGTTCCCGCACTCGGCAGCCCGAACGGCCCGCTGATGGATTCGGCCATACTGGATCTGCCGACAGGGAAAATCGGTTTTACCACGGACAGTTATGTAGTCCAGCCGCTGTTTTTTCCGGGAGGGGATATCGGCAAACTGGCCGTCTGCGGGACTGTCAATGATTTGGCTGTGGCGGGGACTCGGCCGATAGCCCTGAGTATGGGGCTGATTATTGAGGAGGGTTTGGCCGTTGAGGATCTGAAAAAGATTCTTTCCAGCGCCGCCCAGACAGCGGCCCAGGCGGGGGTACGGATCATCACCGGCGATACAAAAGTTGTGGAAAAGGGAGCGGCCGATGGACTGTTTATCAATACTGCGGGAATCGGCATTCAAATAGAAAATGCACAGATCGGCTTTGAGCGAATCCGGCCGGGCGACCGGATTCTTTTAAACGGCACGCTGGGCGACCACGGGATGACGATTATGTCCAAACGCAGGGACATTTCGTTTGATTCTCCGATGACAAGCGATTGTGCTTGTCTGAATGGCCTGATCGAGACCCTGCTGGCAGAATGCGGAACGGAGATAAAATTTATGCGCGACCCGACCCGCGGCGGGCTTGCCGCCACGCTCAACGAGATCGCGCAAGAAGCCGGAGCGGCTGTGGAAATTGGTGAAAAGAAGCTGCCGATTAACCCGGCCGTGCGCGGGGCGGCCGAGATGTTGGGATTTGACCTGCTCCATACAGCCAATGAGGGCAAAGTGGTTGTTGTGGTCTCTGAGGCCGCCGCGCAAAAAGCGCTGCGGGTATGCACGGCCCATCCGCTGGGAGGTCAGGGGGCGCTGATTGGAACGATCACAGCTGCCGACGGTCGGCCGCTGGTGGAACTGCTGACCCAAATCGGCGGCCGACGGATTGTCCAGATGCCGTACGGCCGCGACTTGCCGAGGATCTGCTGATGCACGAAACGATGGTGGCAGAGAATATCCTTCGGGCGATCGTCGAGCAGGCCGAAAAGATCGGGACAAGGCCGCTCAGCGCCGTAATCTCCTGCGGACAATTTAATACGCTCAACGATGAAATTATGCAGTTTGCGTTTGACGCCGCCGCCGCCGGAACCGTCTGTGAAGGAATGACGCTGAAAATTAAGCATATCCCGCTTCGAGCGACTTGCCGGCAATGTAAATTGATGTTTGAATTTGATCTGTATAATCCGCACTGTCCCGGCTGTCGGCGCGAGGAGTTTGACTTTGAACCCGATGCGCCGCTGCTGCTGGAAGAAATTGAATTTGAGGAGCCGAAATGAAAATTTCACTGGGTCAGAAAATCCTGAGCCGAAATGAAGAATGCGCACAGAAAAATCGAGAATTTTTTAAAAAGCACAAGATTCTGTGTCTGAACGTGATCTCCTCGCCCGGAGCGGGCAAGACCTCGCTGCTGGTGCGGACAATTCAGGACCTGAAGGATCAGCTCAAGATCGGCGTAATCGAAGGCGATCTTGAAACGGACAACGATGCGCGGAAGATCCTGGCAGCCGGAGCTGCGGCCTTTCAGATCGAGACCAAAGGCGCCTGTCACCTGTCCGCAGAGCAGGTGCAAAACGCCCTGAAGATGATCGAAGCGGAAAAGATGGATCTGGTGTTTATTGAAAATGTCGGCAATCTGGTTTGCCCGTCGGCGTTTGATCTGGGAGAGAGCAAGCGCGTAGTGATTCTGTCGATTCCGGAAGGCGACGACAAGCCCGCCAAGTATCCCGGTACGTTTGCCGGCGCTTCGGTGGTGCTGATCAACAAGATCGATCTGCTGGCCCATATCGAGTTTAACCTTCAGCGGGTCCTGGCCGATATCCGCACGGTCAACCCCACAGCACAGATCCTCCAGCTGTCCGCCGCCGTCGGCGAGGGGATGCAGAACTGGTACAACTGGCTGAAGGAACAAATAGAAAAATAAGTATCTTTGAAAAAATATCTCGCCGCTGCGTGCGGTTGAAAGAGAAAACCATGGACTCATTTGAATATCGGAACGGGCAATTATTTGTCGAGGAAATGCCGGTTGAAAAGATCGCCGAGGCGGTCGGTACGCCGGTCTATATTTACAGCAAGGCAACAATCCTGGATCATCTTCGCAAAATTCAGACCGCCTATCGGGAACTGGACACCACGATCTGCTATTCGATCAAGGCCTGCGGCAATATTCACATCCTGCGGCTTTTGGCACAGGCAGGCAGCGGGTTTGATATCGTTTCCGGAGGAGAGTTATATCGGGCACGACTGGCCGGGGCCGATCCGGTCAAAATCGTCTTTGCCGGAGTAGGCAAAACCGACAGGGAGATTCTCGAAGCGCTGGAGGCGGGCATCGGCTATTTTAATATCGAATCGGAGGCCGAGCTGCAGAATCTGATCGGTTTATGTAAAAAACACGGAAAAACCGCACGCGGCGCACTGCGAGTCAATCCGGATATCCGGTATGATTCGCACAGACACATTACCACCGGCGTCAAGGAAACCAAGTTCGGCGTGGATATCGATCGGGCACGGAAGGTCTTTGATGACTACGGGCACAATGGGGTTGTGGATCTGTCGGCTATTCATGTTCATCTGGGCTCAGGCGGCAAGAGTATCGACCCGTATGTGAATTATGTAAAGAAAGTTCTGCCGCTGGTAGAAGAACTGCGCAGCCAAGGCCGCCGGATCGACACGCTCGACCTGGGCGGCGGCTATGGGGCCGATTATGAAAGCCATACCGTGCCCTCGGCGGCAGACTATGCAGCCGGGATTGTGCCGCTGGTGAAGGCGGCGGGCCTCAAACTGATTCTTGAGCCGGGCAAGAGCATCATCGCTAATGCGGCGATCCTGCTGACCCGGACGATTTATAAAAAAATCGGCGGTCAGAAAACCTTTGTCATTGTCGATGCGGGGATGAATGATTTGATTCGTCCGTGCCTGTATGAGGCGTTTCATTTTATCTGGCCGGCGGTTGTGCCTGCCAGTCTGGTTCCCCCCGGCAAACAGAAAGAACTGGCTTTTCCGGGTACAGAGAAGGTGGATATTGTCGGTCCGATCTGCGAGGGGACGGACTTTTTCGCCAAAGACCGCCTGCTGCCGCCGGTAAAACGCGGGGATCTGATCGCCATTTTCACGGCCGGCGCCTATGGCTATACAATGGCCAGCAACTATAACGCGCGCCCTCTTTGCGCTGAAGTACTGGTCGATGGCGAACGGTTCAGCGTTATCCGCCGCCGACAGACCTACGAAGACTTGGTCGCCCAAGAGCAGATTGAGACTCCCGCAAAAAGATGTTAGAAAAAGATTGCCACTTCTTGCTGCGCTTTTTATACTGCCTTTGGTTCCAGTGAGACTATTGGGCCTGTTAGGAGAATCTCATGCTTTCGCGATTGTATTCAGTCACTATAGAGGGAATTGAGGGCGTTTTGTGCGAGGTGGAGGTGGATGTTTGCCGGGGCGGCTTTGAGCGTCCGGTCATAGTGGGTCTGCCGGATACGGCCGTCAAAGAAAGCATCGAACGAGTCCGCAGTTCCATCGTCAATTCCGGCTTTCAATATCCGGAGACGCAATCCCTGATTAACCTGGCTCCGGCCGATGTCAAAAAGGTCGGTCCCGCCTTCGATCTGCCCGTAGCGCTGGGGATTTTGGCCTGCGGCGGAACGCTGCAGTCTGATTCGCTGCGGGAGTATGTGGTAATCGGAGAACTGGCTCTGGACGGGCGGGTGCGTCCGGTCAACGGGGTACTCAGCATGGCGATGACCTCTGCAGAGGCCGGATTTACAAAAATGATTGTTCCGCTGGAAAATGCAAACGAGGCGGCAGTGGTCAAAGATATTGAGGTCTATCCGGTCGGTTCTCTGGCGCAGGCCGTTGCGCTGCTGAGCGAGCAGCTGCCTGCAGAGCCGACGACGGTGGATCTGGACGCCCTGTTTGAACAATGCGGATCGTATGAAGTGGATTTTTCGGATGTCAAGGGACAGGAATCGGTCAAACGGGCGCTGACAATCGCCGCCGCCGGCGCGCATAATTTGATGATGATCGGCCCGCCCGGAGCCGGCAAGACCATGCTGGCTCAGCGGATGGCGACGATCCTGCCGCCGATGACCCTTCCTGAATCGCTGGAAACTACGCGAATCTACTCGGCCGTGGGGATGCTGGCCAAAGACAAGGCCCTTATTGCCACCCGGCCGGTCCGCGCTCCGCATCATACCGCCTCCGGGCCGGCTCTGGTCGGCGGCGGCGCTCATCCGCGCCCGGGCGAATTGTCGCTGGCGCATCACGGCATTCTGTTTCTGGATGAATTCGCAGAGTTTCCGCGGCATGTGCTGGAGATGATCCGCCAGCCGTTGGAGGACGGCGCCGTAAATGTCTCGCGGGCCAAGGGAACGCTTTGCTTTCCGGCGAGGTTTATTCTCATTGCCGCGATGAATCCATGTCCGTGCGGCTATTTCGGCACACGGATGCGAAAATGCCGCTGTACGCCCAATCAGATCGAACGCTATATGGCCAAGATCTCCGGGCCGCTGATGGATCGGATGGATATCCATATCGAAGTGCCGCCGGTGGAGTTTCGCAAACTGCGACAGCGGCGCAACGGCTCGGGCTCCAGTGAAATTCGCCAGTTGGTCCAGCAGGCCCGGAAATTGCAGCAGGAGCGGTTTGGCAATCCGCTGATGACCAACGGCACGATGGGGCACAAGCAGGTAGAACAGTTCTGCTCAATGGATTCGACTGCGGAAATGATGCTCCGTCAGGCGATGGCGGAGTTTGCCCTTTCAGCCCGCGCCCATGACAAGATCTGCAAGGTAGCCCGCACCATTGCGGATCTGGAAGGGCACGAGGCGATCCAGAGCGAACATATCGCCGAGGCCATCGGCTATCGGAAACTGGATCGTAAACTGTGACGGCGGTTATTGGGCTTTGTATTTATACCAGGCCGAGCAGGCGCCTTCGGCGCTGACCATGCAGGGGCCGACGGGATGATCCGGTGTGCATCGCTTGCCGAACAGCGCACACAAAGGCGGTTCGATCAGGCCGCATAGAACCTTTCCGCACAGGCAGCCGGCCGGTTCGGGCGATTCTTTGGGCAAAATGTGAAATCGAACGGCGGCATCAAAGGTTTCGTATTCCTTCCGCAGACGCAGCGAACCGCCGGGGATGATTCCCAGTCCCCGCCATGGCCCATCCCACGGCTGAAAAAATTTGTCCATCAGTTTCAGGGCTATCGGATTGCCCTGTGGGCGGACGGCTGCCTGATATACCGACTCCACCTGCCGGCGACCTGTCTGAATTTGCCGACAGATCCGGGCAATCCCCTCCAGAATCTGCATGGGTTCAAAGCCCGCTACGACACACGGTCTGCCGTATTCTTCGACCACAGACTGATACGCCTGCCAGCCGATGATGACGCTGACATGCCCGGGGCAAAGAAAAGCGTCGATTTTGTCGTTGTGCCCGCCCAGCAGCGCATGCATCGCCGGCACAACTAATTTATGACAGCAAAGGATGCAGAAATTGCCGATTCCCTTCTGATGAGCCGTTTGAACCGCCACAGCCGTTGCCGGTGTGGT
>JAKJEN010000170.1 GCA_022705405.1 Planctomycetota bacterium
CGTGGCGCAGGGCCTCGGCAAAGCGCGGGCCGTCCCAGCTTTTGACTTTGTGGGGCGCCGGCAGCTTGTCCGGATTGATGTCGATGACCGCGGCGTACGGGGCGCAGAGGGCGTCGCGGTCTTCCAGGGCCGCGGCATAGACTTCTTTGGCGATTTGCAGGCCTTCGCCGCCTGCTTCCGCCAGACCGATCAGTTCTTCCAGCCAGGTTGTTCCGGCGGTTTTCAGGTGCAGGCCGGCATTGAACCGCTTGAGGGCCTTGCGGATCGGCCCATAGATGGAGAACTTGTCGCTGCCGGAGTGGACCGACAGCTTCAGGCCGGGGGGCAGGCCGAATTCCTTTACGGCAAAGGCGATGACGGCCAGATCATCGTTGAATTCTTTCTCAAATTGGTCAACCTGTCCGACATAATCGACCCCTTTGTTGAATCGGCCGGTGAATTTCGGGGCGATAGTCTGGGCCGGAATGCCTTCTTTGGCGATGGCCGCAAGGATCAGCAGCATCTCCACAGGCGTCTGCGGGGCATCCGTTTCGTCCATGGAGACCTCGGTCACAAACGCATCCTCGCCTTTGGACAGGAGCAGATGTCGATAGATTTGTCCGGCGGTCTGGACGGCAAACAAATATTTTTGCGCCGCGGCCACCAGTGTGTCGCGGGTGATCGCAAAGGGCTGATCGATGCCGGGGATTGTCAGTTTGCCCACAAAATCACTGCAGGATTTGACAAAGGCCTCAATTGATTTTGAATCGGCCGTCTGGCCAATTTCTTCGGCCACATCGAGCGTGAAAAAATCGCTGCATTCGATAAACGTTTTGACATTCTTGAAGTTGATATGATCGGCGTCCACATAGTATCCCTTTTCCCAGCCGAGGGCCTTGACAGCCGCATCCGCTTCGGCGCGAACGTCCGCAGGGCGGGTTCCGATGATCGAATGTTCGCGGAAAGATTTGTTCCAGATCGGCACGACCTGTATGCCCTCTTCCCACGCCAGGCGCATGGCCTGCAATTGCGCTTTGCCCTGTCGGCCAAACCGGTCGCCGATTCCCATCGAATATTTCTCAAGCAGCTTCATTGCGTATTATACCTCCAAATCCGAGATCGATTTTGTCTTCTTCGATTTTTACAAAGCGGTTATTTTTATGAATGCAGAAGATTTTAGCAAGAACTTTATCAAAAAGCGGCAAAACCCGTTTTATTCAAATGGGTCGCGGATATGGATCTGTACGTTTTCGCGATAGGCATCCTCAGATTTTGTTCTTCGGCGGGTTGCCCAAAAAATGCGGAGGGCATAGCCGATGGCGGAAAAACCGGCCATGAAAAAAACGGCCGCGGCCAAAAAGGCAAAAAGATCCCGCAGGATAAAGACCAGCATCCCAAATCCGATCAGAAACAGACCGGTCAACAAAGAACCGCGGGCTATGCTTTTGCCCGCTTCTCGAAACGGATCTCTTTGAAAGAAAAATCGAAACATCTTTGTCTTTCAAAAAAAGCGGGCCTCATTCTGAGGCCCGCCGTATAACGCTGCTTAGTACATTCCGCCGCCGGGAGGCATGGCCGGAGCTTCTTTCTTTTCCGGTATTTCGCTGACGATCGCGTCGGTGGACAGCAGAAGCGAGGCGATGGAGGCCCCGTTTTGCAAAGCCGCACGTTCCACCTTGGTCGGCACAATCACACCGAACTTAATCATATCGCCGTATTCCTTGCGGACGGCGTCGTAGCCGTAATTCTTTTCTTTTGATTCGAGGACCTTCTGGACCACGATGGACCCTTCCAGACCGGCATTGGCGGCGATCTGCTTGATCGGCGCTACGACGGCCCGGCGAACAATATCCACGCCAATGGTTTCGTCGCCCTGGCAGTCCACCTTGTCAAGGGCTTTCAGACACTTCAGCGAAGAGACTCCGCCGCCAGGCAGGATGCCTTCTTCGACGGCCGCCCGGCAGGCATGCAGGGCGTCTTCCACGCGGGCCTTCTTTTCCTTCATTTCGGCCTCGGTGGCCGCTCCGACATTGATCTGGGCAACGCCGCCGGCCAGTTTGGCCAGGCGTTCCTGAAGTTTCTCAATGTCGTAATCGCTGGTTGTGGTGTCGATTTCCCGCTTGATCTGCTCTATGCGCCCTTTGATCTCGCTGGTCTTGCCGGCCCCTTCCACGATGGTGGTTGTATCCTTATCAATAGTGATGCGCTTGGCCTGTCCCAACTGGCTGAGTTCCACGTTTTCCAGCTGAATGCCCAGATCTTCAAACAAAGCCGTGCCGCCGGCCAGAATCGCGATATCCTGCAGCATGGCTTTGCGCCGATCGCCAAATCCGGGGGACTTGACCGCACAGACCTGCAAGACTCCGCGCAGTTTGTTGACCACCAGCGTCGCCAGGGCTTCTCCTTCGACATCTTCGGCGATAATCAGCAGCGGACGTCCCTGCTTAGCAACCTTTTCCAGAATGGGCACCATGGATTTGATGGCGCTGATTTTCTTTTCATGGATCAGTATATAGGGTTTTTCCAATACAACTGTGCGCTCTTCGGGATGGTTGATAAAGTGAGGACTCAGATAGCCCTTATCAAACCGCATGCCCTCCAGCAGATCGACTGTGGTTTCCAGCGACTGGCCTTCTTCCACCGTAATCACGCCGTCCTTGCCGACTTTTTCCATCGCTTCGGCCAGGGTTTTTCCGATCTCGGCATCATGATTGGCCGAGCAGGTCGCCACCTGTTCAATCTGTTTGCTCGAATCGACCGGGATCGACATTTTCTTCAATTCCTCCACCAGGGCCTCTACGGCTTTGTCGATGCCGCGCTTGACCTGCATCGGATTGGCTCCGGCGGTGATATTTTTCAACCCTTCCTCGTAAATCGCCTCGGCCAAAATAGTGGCGGTTGTCGTGCCGTCCCCGGCCACTGTGGATGTTTTGGACGCTACCTCTTTAACCATCTGGGCGCCCATGTTTTCGTAGGAATCTTCCAGTTCGATTTCCTTGGCCACAGTCACGCCATCCTTAGTCACGGTCGGAGAACCGAAGGATTTTTCCAAAACGACGTTTCGTCCGCAGGGACCCAGGGTAATCCGTACGGCTTTGGCCAGTTTACGGATCCCTTCCCGGATGGCTGTGCGGGCTTCGGTATTGTATGCAATTTTTTTGGCTGCCATGTTTTAACCTCTCCTGTCTGTAAACAGTGTTTTTCAGTTTCGCAATTGCTTAGGATTCGATGATCGCCATGATATCTGACTCTTCCATAATCAGATATTCCTTGCCGTCAATCTTTACTTCTGTGCCGGCATAACTGGTAAACAGCACCTCCTGTCCTTTTTTGACAGACATTTCGGCCCGAGTGCCATCGTCGAGCAATTTGCCCTCTCCGACTGCGATAATCTTGCCTCTTTTGGGTTTTTCTTTGGCGGAATCCGGCAGTACAATGCCGCCGGCGGTTTTATTTTCCGCTTCCAAACGCTGAACAATGACTTTGTCCGCTAAGGGGCGAATTTTCATGATTTCTGATCTCCTAACAATTAATAGTCCATACTGTTTTTTGCCACATCTGCCGGTTAAAGGCCCGGTTTATTAGGTCAGTTTTTGAGCAAATGATGTGCCATCGAGAAATCGCGCATGATCAAAATGATTATAACTCTATATTATAAATATGTTTATGTTTTTATCAAACACCCTGCTCGCCCCTGACAAAATAACAGGTTTCTTTCCTGAGTGTTTTCGTAACCTGCCACCCTGACAGGCAAAGCATTATTTTGCTGCTGGGAATTAACTGTATTTTCAAATAATTCACTGCAAATCGATTTGGCTTTTTTGTACACTTCCGAAGCTCGTGAAAGGGCAAACTATATTATGGATGCTCTTATTTGTACGATGGATGCCGGAGTTTGGAATGTATAGAACATCAGATCAACAAAAAAAATTCAAAAAATCGAAAACAAGGTTTCTTAAATTATTTTCAACCAGCATTCATCCATGATTCGAGAACCGCCGTATAAAGAAAAACCAGACAATCTATAGCAGTTAAAAAGAAAACCATAATAAAAGATGTAAACTTCTATACATCAACCGAATACAAAACATATAACCTGTAAATTTTTCTATGAATTCTTGTCGCTACCCTGCTTGGCCGACGTGTCGCAAGGGAAAATTGAAAGAACAGATTTAGCAACTCAATTCCTTATTTATACAGGGTCAAATTCAACAAAAATTATTGACATCAAAAACTGCGTTTTCTAAAATCTTGCGGATTTTGTGTCCAAAGAGAAATACAACCTCCAATGGTTATCAGGAAGGACAAAAGAAAGTGGTACAAATTAGCGAGTTAGTACAAAAAAAACTGGATAAAAAAGGCCGCCAGCTGCTGGAGGTGATTGCTCATCCTCAGTTTCACGCGTATCTGGAAGAGGCCGTCAAGCTCACCAATCCGGATAAAATTCGGGTCTTCAGCGACAGCCAAGAGGATCTGAACGACCTTCGTAAAATGGCCATGAACAAAGGCGGAGAGTTTCCGCTCAAGACAAAGGGACATACCTATCACTTTGACGGGGTCAACGACCAGGGCCGAGATACCTTCAGCACCCGTTACCTGCTGCCCAAAGGTATGGTTCGACCGCCAGCAGGGACTAGAAGAGGTAAAAGGGTTCCTGAAGGATTCGATGAAAGGCAAGACTATGCTGGTCTGCTTCTGGTGCCTTGGTCCGACTCAGTCTGAGTTTTCCATCTCTTGTGCGCAGATTACAGATTCGCCGTATGTGGCCCACAGCGAAAGCATCCTGTACCGTCCCGGCTATGAGCAATTCAAAAAACTTTCGGCAGGCGACGAATTTTTCCGTTTTC
>JAKJEN010000171.1:0-4473 GCA_022705405.1 Planctomycetota bacterium
AGACCTGCCGGTACTGGTATATGATTATTTCCATGACCAATCAGAATTTCGATGAAGGAGTCCTGTTTTATCCAAAATGTGAGTTGGTCACGGATACTTTTCAGGTTCTGTCGGCTGGGCAGGGGGAGGTCAAAGGGCTTTTTGAGTTGGTCAAGGCCAAGCATCAGGGGCAATATCCTTATCTTGAATCTCTGGATTTCGAAGACCACCAAATCCGCCGCGGCAAAGACAATAGCAGGGATTTTGTAATTTTCTGGCCGGATTTTGACACTCAGGCAAAAGTTGTCCAATTTTATCTGGCTGGGCTGAGCAATGAGACTACCGCCATTGGGCATCCGGTTCAGGTGGACTCACAGGGCGATCCGATCCCTGTTTATTTGAGCAAGACGCTCCAGTTAACTTATTCCATCGGCACCGACCCTCTTCTTCGGCAAGGCGCCAGTTTGCGTTTTGAAGGGCAGGATTGGGTGATGCGCTGATTAACAGTTCAGTGCGAGATGTTTTTTCACACTTTCGAGTGTAAAAAAGGAATGGGGTACTTCAAATCCAGGTTGGCCGACACCTAAAGCAGGACAGTGTTAACCGGATTTACATCTTGAAAATTGCTAAAAATCTAAGAAACTGACAACACATGTCCGCAATGGGGACACTGGGCCTTGCCGGTCGGGAAGTTCGGGGGAATCTTCAGGATGACCCCGCAGGGGCATGTAAGAAACTTAAAGCCATTGACTTTTCGCATCAGATCTCCCATCGCCCGAATTTGATTTAAAGAAGAAGGGTCGGTTTTTTCCGTCGAGGGTGGGCGAATACTTACTGTTTCCTTTGACAGGGCCGATTGGGGAATCATTCCGGCTTTATGGGTGACAGATCTGTAAAATTGCTCATAATCTGCCAAAGAGGCCCCCTGGCTCATGTTGCGCAAGATCCGAATGCGTTGTTCGATCGGGGGATGAGTGCTGTACAGGTTGAGGTATTTTTTTCCGCGGAGGGGATTGGCGATATACATTGGCGCTGTAACCTGGTTGGCCGACTCCATCGGTATATCCTGTTGGGCGATTTTTTCCAGCGCAGAGGCCAGCCCTTCCGGATAACGAGTCAGTCGGGCGGCTCCTGCATCCGCCAGATATTCCCGACGACGGGACAGAGCAAAATAAAGCAGTTGAGTAAACAGCGGAGCCAGAATCGCCAACAGGACTGCCAGCAGCATCAGAAGGGCCTGCCCTCCGCCGCCGCGTGAACTTCCGCGCGAGGAATAACGCCGAGCGCTCATCGAACTATAGACCATGCCCCGCAGAAAAACCTGGCTGATCAACACAACGCTGCCCAGTAAGACTCCGGCCAGCGTCACAAACAGGATATCTCTGTGTACGATGTGGCTGACCTCATGGGCAATCACACCCTGTAGTTCGTCTCGATTTAGCCGCGTCAGCAGACCGGCTGTGACGGCCACCGAAGCGTTTTGAGGGTTTCGGCCGGTAGCAAAGGCGTTAGGGGCCGGGTCATTGATGATATAGATCTTCGGCATCTTCGGCAGACCGGCGGCGATTTTCATCTCCTCCACGATGTTGAATAACTGCGGGTGAACTTCCGGCGTGACCGGCGCCGCTCGACTGGAAGCCAGCAGAATCTGATCGCCGCTGGTAAAACTGACAAGCGTCATGATAAGCCAGATGGCCGAGGCGATCAGAATGCCCAGCCAACCCGCCTCCGGACTGCCTCCGATCGCAGCGGCGATGATATATCCCAATGCTGCTAAAACCAGGCCCATGCTCAAAAGGAGCAGGATCGAATTTCTTTTATTGATGTGGATCTGCTGCCACACAGTGATTCTATCTCAGGGCTAAAAACTGACTTTTGGCGTTTCTCTCTGGGCGGCCTCGCCGATTTCAAAGGAGTCTCGTTTTCTGAAACCGAACATTCCGGCGATGATATTGGAAGGGAACATTTGGGTTTTATTATTGTAAAGCAGGACCTGATCGTTGTAGGCCTGGCGGGCAAAAGCAATTTTATTCTCCGTACTGGTCAGGGTCTCCTGCAGAGCCAAAAAGTTCTGGTTGGCTTTCAGATCCGGGTAATTTTCTACCACCAGCATAAATTTGCTCAGGGCGCCGGTCAGCGCATTTTCGGCCTTGGCCGCATCGGCCACATTTTTGGCGCCCATGGCCTGGCTGCGGGCCTCGGTGATCTTTTCAAACGTTTCCCGCTCATGCTTCATATATCCCTTGGCCGTTTCTACCAGATTCGGGATCAGATCATGGCGACGCTTCAATTGCACATCAATCTGCGACCAGGCATTATCGGCTTGATTTCTCAGCTGCACAAGGGCATTGTAGATCCCAATAATGGCCAAAAGAAACAGAATCAGCCCAATCAAAACGATCAGTAATAAAACGGCTATTGCTCCCATAAACAGAAACCTCCACGTAAAAAAAATTCAGAAACCGGTTCTTTATAGTATCTCAGAGAGGTCCGAGTTCTCTTTTGTTTATTTTCGGGTGTACATCTTTTTCAAGTAAGAAGGTAATTTGCCTTCTGAATCGAATCGCCCCAAGCTCAATACAGACTCCAGTTCTCCGCTGTCAAACCACAGGCCATGGCCCTTTTTACATCGATCCAGCAGGGTAGTTTTTGATTCCGGACCTGCTAAAACCTTTTCCATCTTTTTACCGCAAATAGGACATCGGCGAGGGGATTCTTTGCAATCCTGAGCAATCTGGAACGATTGGAGAACCTGCTGCGCCTGCAATGTATCTCCCAGCAATTGTTCCAGTTCTCCCTTATCCAGCCAAATGCCCCGGCAGGTTAGACAATAGTCCGTCTCTACCTGATCCAGTTCGAGTGTAATCATCGGGTTGCTGCAAACGGCGCAGTTCATGGCTGTTTTTTATTCCTTTCCTGTCTTATCGGGGGAATCGTAGCGTTTTGCTGTGCTGGAGTCAAGAGGTCATTGTCAAAGCCGACAAAATCTCGCCAATTCTTCTTGACAGACCGATACAGGAGGTTCTATGATTGGCCGATAAAATATGCCCGTAAATGTCGAGGGAACCCATGATTGTAGACTGTCATACGCATATCAGTTGTCCGGATCAGACGGTGGATGCACAGCAGCACCAGCGGGCCTGCCAGGATGTCGACGCCTGTTTTGTATTGGCCGCGTGTGAATCCGACAGATCGCGGGTCAATCAGCAGTTGTCCGAATATATTTCAGAAAATCCGAAAGCCATTGGGTTTGCCGTTGTTGATCCGACGGCCGATCCTTTATCCCGTAAAGATCTAAAGTCCGTAACGGCCGATTTGGGTCTGCGGGCGGTTGTGTTGTACTGTGCAGAGGGAAACTATCACCCGGCCCACAGTCGCGCCATGCGGCTCTATGAATTGTGCGAAGAGCAGGAACTGGTGGTTTTTTTCCACAACTGTCCTCCTTTTTCTCCGAATGCCTCGCTGGATTTTTCCCGCCCCTGGCTTTTGGATGAAGTGGCTCGAACTTTTCCGGGGTTGCGGTTTATTGTGGGCAGAATGGGGATGCCGTATCTGGAGCAAACATTTTGCCTTTTGTCCAAGCATGCAAACGCCTATGCCGACCTGTCCATCAATCCACAAAAGATCTGGCAGGTTTACAATACGGTTTTGGGCGCTTATGAATCGGCTGTAATGGATAAACTCCTCTTTGGCAGCGGTTATCCGTACGCCCTGCCGGGTGTATGTATAGAGACCCTGCTGGGCTTTAACAAAATGCTTTCTGATACGCATCTTCCGCAGGTGCCTCGCGAGAAACTCCGCAGCATTGTCCAGAGGGACAGTTTGACGCTGCTCGGGTTAACTTAATGGCAAGTATCCTGCCGTAATCTTTCAGGGCTTACAACGTGGAACGTGAACGATGGGGCAGTAAACTGGGGGTGATATTGGCCGTGGCCGGCAGCGCCGTAGGTCTGGGGAATTTTCTCCGATTTCCGGCTATTGCCGCCGGCAACGGCGGCGGGGCCTTTATGATCCCGTATTTTGTCTGTTTTTTCCTGCTGGGTTTGCCGCTGATGTGGATTGAGTGGACCATTGGGCGTTTTGGCGGCGGATTTGAACACAGCACGGCCCCGGGCATCTTTCAGACCATGTGGCGAAAAAACCGGTTTATCAAATACTTCGGGGTTATCGGCATATTCGGTCCGACGGTTATTTTCATTTATTATACGTATATTGAATCCTGGCTTTTGGGATACAGTTTTTTTGCGATTACCGGAAAATATCTTACCTGCACAGATCAGGCCGATATGCAGGCCTTTTTAAAGGGCTATCAGGGGCTGGCGGTAAACGAACATTTCAGCAGCATAGGTCCGGCTTATCTGTTTTTTTTGATTACCTTTTCCTTGAATATTCTGGTGATCTGTGTCGGCCTTCGCAGGGGCATTGAGCGCGTATGCAAATGGGGATTGATGGTACTGTTTGTCCTGGCGGTTATAATTGTTGTTCGGGTTCTTA
>JAKJEN010000171.1:4483-4821 GCA_022705405.1 Planctomycetota bacterium
CCGGACCCGAACAGGCCCGACTGGAGTCCTATGGCAGGGCTGGGCTTTTTATGGAATCCTCGCTGGGATAAACTGACCGAGGCCAAGATCTGGCTGGCGGCAGCGGGTCAGATCTTTTTTTCGCTTAGCGCCGGATTCGGCGTAATTTTGACCTACGCCAGCTATCTGACCAAGCAAGACGACGTGACGCTGTCCGGCCTGACGGCCTCGACAACCAATGAGATCGCAGAGGTCATTCTGGGCGGCAGTATTATAATCCCGGCTGCGTTTGCTTTTATCGGTCCGCAGGCGGCGCAAGACATTGGCGGAAAGGATATCTTTGATTTGGGTTTTATCAC
>JAKJEN010000172.1 GCA_022705405.1 Planctomycetota bacterium
AATATAACAACCGTCATGAAATACCGCCTTGACGGGGACAAACAGGAACGGGAGGTAGCTGTCAAGGCGGTATTTCATGACGGTTGTTATATTCGGAATCTGGAGGACCTGAGTCTTTTGCAGCGTCTCATTAAAATACGAAATCACCGTATTGCCCGTACCAAAATCTACTGCAATGCGTGTCATAACTTATTGTACCTCTTTAGAACTTACCATCGCTTTAATCAGGATTTTATCTCCCAGACGAAAACCCGGCAACTGAACTGTAACCGGACTGCCCTCCCGAACGGCCCCGCCGCTCATCCGCTGATGCATCTGGACATCAAAGACGGCATCCTGTCCTGGTTGACCGATGGCCTCTAGGCCCAGGCGCGATAAGGCCTTTTCCAGAGAGCGGATCAACTGCACCAGATCCTGCATCTGAACGTCTTTCCCGGCTTCGGCCAATGCCGTCAGAGACAGCAAATTGGACAACGGGCCGGTTAACTTTTGAAACATCTTTTCGACCTCGCGATGGCCGGCATGGCGGGCGGCGTCTGCACTGTTGGCATCCAGGGAAGTATATTCCTTTTTCATCCGCCCGATACGTTCCTGTTGTTCCCGCAGGTCCATCTCCAGGGTTGCGATCCTGGCCTGCAACCCGGCGGTATCGTCCATGGACTTGGTCTTTCCCAAAAGAGCCGAAAGCAATCGTCCCCAATAACCTGATTTTTTTGGATTCATGTTATCCCCTTTACTCATGGATACTGTCGTCAGAGACCTCGGCAAATTCGCCTGCAAACTCCCCGGCCTCAACAGCCATCTCTTCAAACACACCGGTTGTAATGCGGCTGCCTACCAGCGTTCGCAAAACCTTGCGGACAGCGCCCAATTGGCCCACATAGGATTCTGAAGGCGCGTTTCGAAGGGCCTCCAGATCCGCCGGTTTGGCATCCCCCGGCCAGAAATTCAGGACACCCGAAGCGTTGACCAGTTGATTGACCCAGTAATTGGAATCTTGAGCACTCACATCCCCGGCAACATCCTTTGAAAATCCCATCGCATGGCCGGCCAGCCGCACCAGCCAGTGGTCATTCGTCATAACGCTATTGGCCGCAGGACTGCCGGGTTTGATCTTTGTGGCTAAAGCCGCGGCAATCGACACTCCCTCCGGGGGATCGGCTTGTTTCAACTTCTCCAGCAAGTCAGACTCGCTAAGATTGGCATAAACCGGATCATTTCCCTGCGCCAGCCACCGTTCAAACAGACAACTTTTATTCCTGGCCTTGGGTTCTGGAAGCGGCGAATCCCCTGCATCCTCAAGAACTTGACGATACAGACTTTGCATCTCCGGCGTTTCCGGCTGCCAGCCCGATGTTCGGAAATGGTGAAGCAATGGAAAGCCGTACTTCAAAGGCAGTTCCATAAACGCCTTGAACAAATTGGGCCAATCCTTGTGCTTCAGTGCAGATTCAAGAGCCAGGCGGATTTCTCCTTCATTGCACTCCCGCAGTTTTTTACGCCGGCCGAAGAAGGCCGTACAGCGTTTATCACCCGAACGAATGATCTTCATAATCCGATGTTTGAGTTTGTCATCCGCCCGGTCGTATTCCTGACGAAGGGCTTGAAAATCATCATCTTCCTGGAAATAAGCGTCCAACTGCCCGCTCACAAACAGATACAGGCAGGCCCGCTCATGATCCGAGGGCCGCTTGCCCGCTTCCTGGCACAGCCGGGCGGCAACACTCCCCGGGTCACGAATGGCCGCCTCACACAGGGCATTGACCCCATCCCGTGAAGAAACCCCCTTGAGGGCGGTTTGAACCTCTTCAGACATAACCTGACCCAACTTTGGAAGCACCTCCAGCAGCAGGCCAACCACCTGCGGATCTTCCCTGTTGAGTAATAATTCCTTGACCGCACCCTTGCGGGAAAAAGTACCGATCAGCGGAATAGAAGAATCCAACTTCTTTTTTAACCGATCCAATTGTTCCTGAGTCATCATAATTGATTCTCCAACCTGTTTCTTCATTTTTTTATTTTTCGGACCGCCTGCGGCGGATTTAAATTAAAAGGGGTAAAGGAGTAAAGGGTCAAGGCGTAAGAGACCTGAAAAGACGAAAGCCGCAGCCGGAGTAGTTGATGCGGTTCGTCGGGGCGTTGTGGTTGCGGAGGGCACAACGGAAGCGGTCCTCGACGGCGAGGGAATTCCAGGCGCCGCCACGCAAAACACGGTGAGTGCTGCTTGACGGAGACGTCAGATTCCCTGCCCTATAACGATTGTACGCTTCCTCGTCATACCAGTCCTGACACCACTCCCACACGTTGCCGGACATCTGATACAGTCCCCAGGGACTGACGCCTGTGGGATAGTTGAATACGCCGCTGGTCGTTTCAGTGCCTCTATTCTTACCATTGTGGCAAAGAGCTACGTCCCAATCCTTTCCCCAGGGAAACTCTCTCCCATCCGTAAACCGCGACGCCTTCTCCCATTCCAATTCTGTCGGCAAGCGGCCACCCGCCCACTTACAATACGCTCGTGTATCATCCCAATTAACACAGACTACCGGATGATTGGCTTTTTCTGCCGGTAAGGTTTTTTCCTGCCATACAGTGGTTCCATAATTCGCCTTGTCGGGTGGACGATGACCGGTGGCATCCATAAACTTCTTATACTGGGCATTGGTTACTGTCGTTAGCCCCGCGTAAAACGCAGGAAGCTCGACCTCAAACGGCGGATCGCCGGCAAGGAACTTGCCGCCAGGGATCAAGACCAGAATGCTGCCGTCCTGGGCATTCTCAATCAGCCATTCCGGCAGCTCCAAACTTACCTTTTCTTTATTTTGCCTGCTCATTGCACCTCCAGTGTATTACACATCAAAATCAACTGACTCCATAACTTTGACCTCAATCCCCAGGTATCGCCATGATGGCTTGAAGTTCACTTTCTATGGTCTTGTCTGGCATTTATTCTTTCCTTAATAAGGAGCAAAGGGTCATGGGGTAAGAGACCTGAAAAGACGAAAGCCGTAGCCGCGAGACGTCGGGTCGTCGCCGTAGCAGTGGGCACAACGGAAGCCGTCCTCGTAGTCGATGTACTCGGAGCCGCCGCGCAAAACAATATAGCCAATAATGTCGCTTGACGGAGACTTCAGATTCCCTGCCTTATAACGTTTGTACGCTTCCTCGTCATACCAGTCCTGACACCACTCCCATACATTGCCTGAAACCTGATACAGGCCCCAGGGACTGACCCCTTTAGGATAACCAAAGACCTGACTGGTTGTTTCAGTACCTTTATTCTCAGCATTGCGGCAAAGAGATTTATCCCAGTCTTTTCCCCAAGGAAACTCTCTCCCATCCGTAAACCGAGACGCCTTCTCCCATTCTAACTCACTGGGTAATCGTCCGCTCGCCCACTTACAATACGCCTCGGCACCATACCAACTTACTGATACGACCGGATGCTTTTCATTATTCCCGTACGCTTCATAACCACCTCCGGATTTTGCTCGTACAAAACAATCACTGTCAAGTCGTATCCACTTTTCCAAATCCGTTTTATTGGGCTTGACTTCATTTAAAAACCGGGCATACTGAGCATTGGTTACCGTCGTTAATCCCGCATAAAATGTAGGAAGCTCGACCTCAAATATCTCGCCACCTTCATCGGAACGTAAGCCGCCGGCAAGGAACTTGCCTCCGGGTATCAACACCAATAAACTGCCGTCCTGAGGGTTCTCAATTATTGGGTCAACGCCCAGAATCTCTTTCAATGAAAAATCAGATAAAGTCAACACCGGAATCTCCGGATAGGCTTCCAAATGTACCTCTTTAGGGGAATCCGCCATCGTCTTATCCTTTTTTCTTCTCTATCAGGTTGAATTGACGCTCGATTAACTGCTCCACCCATTTCTGAATGGAAGTATCATCATGAGCCACACGAATTCGCAACGCTTTATGGGTCGCAATCGAAAGGCGTACAATAATCGCCCGGCTGGTATCTGTATCCTGAGGAATAGGTTTTTGATTGTCCATAATGCCTTCCTTTCAAGACCTAATCAAAAAGAATTATATCCTCTCAAAAAATATTATCAATGATAAATTGATATATTTAAAAAATAACAAGACCATTGTTATCCTGTACTTGCACGTAGCAAACATTTCTAATAGAATTTTAAGATCATCGAATTGATAAAATTTCCTCGATTTTATCTTTTTTCTCTGCTATCATCACGCTACGAATTTTTATTCAAGATAACTCTGGTCTAATATTTTCATGAAGCCTAATTTTTACATAATCCTACTTATGATGCTGGCCGGGTGGATCAATTTTATCTACCAAGAACGGCCTGGATGGTTGCTGAAATTCGATCCAACGGTGGTATTTAAAGGGTGTATGACTTTTTATAAGGTACTAGAAAAAGCAAAAATGCGGTTTTTTACAGACATGGAACATAATAGTTGTTTCTGTAAGCCCCTGCTATTATCTGGATACTCAAAACCGAGAACTCTGCCCTTTTCCTTACATATCTTGCCTCAGTTCCGTATAGTTCTTATCCGAAATACCCCTTAATTACGCCAATCTGGACTGGTTTACCCTACAAGTAGATACTCTTTAAAACCGGTATAATACGCGCAATAAGTGCAATGGGGTGCAATGGGGTGCAATAAATGCAATGAACGCAATAAAGCCCTTGACCCCCCTACCCACAGTTATATCCTTTTTGGCAAAGGGTTTACGACTTTTTGGCCAGTTTTAGAACCGAGGTAGAGCGACTTCCTGTTAACCGCTAGGTCGCAGGTTCGAGCCCTGCTCGGGGAGTTGGCGTAA
>JAKJEN010000173.1 GCA_022705405.1 Planctomycetota bacterium
CCCGGCCGCGATTTGGGGATAGGTTCGGATCATCAAATCGCTGCAAATCGGCATGGATCGGATAAATTCAGGAGGATCGTACGCATAGGCGGCGCGAAAATCATTGCCCAACTGCGGGTTATACTGAATTCGGCTGATTTCCGCTTCAGGCCCATCCAGCGAAAAAACCGCAGACTCCCGACCGGAAAGAACCCATCGGCCGCCTTCGACATTCTCAAACGGCAAGCGCCAGGCATGGCGATTAAAACGTTCTTCCTGCGGACGCGAAGGGATATAGTCGGCCTCATAAATCGGCATCCATAATTCCTCCTGAACCTTCGGCGGTTTGCGCATAATCCGGTCGTTGATATAAATATCCCCATCAATGATCTCGATCTTCTCGCCGGGCTTGCCCACCAGACGCTTGATGTAATTGATCTTCGGCTCCAGCGGGTTCTTAAATACGATTACATCCCACCGGTTCGGCCGAAAAAACTGATAAATGCACTTGAGCACGAAAATCTGATCGCCTTTATACACCGAACGATAGTACCGCTTGTCTTTTTCCCGGTTCCAGACCCGGTAAGCGTATCCGCAGCTCGGACAGCGGCATTCCCTTCGGATCGGAAGATCCGTGCCGGGGATCGTATTTTCCTTCAGATGGTAACTGCTCGGCGAAAAATCAAATTCATAACGGTATCCGCACTGCTCGCAGCGCAGACGAAAATGGGCTCCCTTGAGGGTGTCGGCCATACTGCCGGTCGGAATTCGATAGACCTGCATCATAAAAATAATAAATACAAGCGTCGAAGCCAGCGCCGTGATCAGCCATTCCAGAAAATGATAAGCTGATTCCGCTTTAGCACGGGCCGATTCACTGGGCAGCGCAGTTCGGTGAGTCCTCAATTTTTTTGATCCGTCCGGTAAAGTTGTGTTTCTGATTGCGTTTTAACTTTCTGAAAACTGTCCTGTCTGTCAATTTAAAGTGTCCTATTATGGTACCCAGCCGTCTTCGGGTCAAGCCAAGAACCTGAATTTTA
The DNA here is from genome assembly GCA_022705405.1 of Planctomycetota bacterium. Lineage (GTDB taxonomy): Bacteria > Planctomycetota > Phycisphaerae > Sedimentisphaerales > Anaerohalosphaeraceae > JAHDQI01. The sequence goes on from JAKJEN010000173.1 coordinate 1,020, forward strand.
CACTTTCCATTAAAATTAAAGAGTCAATACGTCCGATTCTAACTCTTCAGAATTTAAAATTTCCGAAAAATTATCTTGCCGATTCGAAGTCGTTTCTGTATAGTAGTTTGCAGATGTCGCCGGAGAGTACCGACCGGTAGACCAAAAGTAACAAAAAAAGGATCGATTCGTTCATAGTAGAAACTGACAAGGGGATTGCCGATGTCGACCGTCACAAAAAAAGAGCTAATTGATCGCATTGCGGATTCTACGCAGGCCAAACGCGTCATCGTCAAACGCATCATCCAGGCCTTCCTGGATGAAGTCATCGATGAATTGGCACAGGACAACCGCCTTGAGTTTCGTGATTTCGGCGTTTTTGAAACACGAACTCGTTCTTCAAGGATAGCGCAAAATCCCAAAACGCTCGAACGAGTACAAGTCCCCCCGAAAAGAAGCGTAAAATTCAAAATGGGACGTCTGATGCGAGAAAAACTCTCGGCGCCGGCGCCCACTCAGAAAAACCCTTAACCCGAAATTCGGCAAGTCCGTTTTCTATTTACAAAAACAGCCGTTGTTCAGCCCAGCCCCAGAAGACCGGGGCTTGGCTATCAGGTATCAAAAACAACACAAATCGATTGAATAAAAGAATCTTATTTCTGGACATATATAGTTCTGTTTTTCATCCTTTTCTTATTTCCTTGAAATTTCTGCAAGATAGAGAACCTGACCGGACATGATTTGACCATTTTTTTACTTGTCCGGAATTGGCTCTTCTGGTATCTTCTCTATTGTCCGAATGAACTCCTGGAGGAGATTATGATTTCGTCGTTATCTCATCCGGCAATGGATTGCCGAGTTTTGGTCCTTAATAAGCACTATATGGCGCTTCGGGTGATTAGCGCCAAGCGGGCCTTTTCGCTTCTGTGCCGCGACTTGGCCGAGGTGATTTTTTGCGACGACGGCTATTATGCCAACTATGATTTTCAGTCCTGGCAGGAATTGAGCCGAATGAAAACTTTATTTAAGGCCGTCAGTCAGGACTGGATCTCCACCGTCAATTTTGATCTGGCGGTACCTCGGATCATTCGCCTGCTGTTTTATGACCGGCTCCCTCGACAGACTGTCAAGTTTAATCGGCGCAATCTTTTCGCCCGGGACGGCAATCACTGCCAGTACTGCGGAAAAAAGTTTCCCACTTCGGAACTGTCCTTGGATCATGTTATTCCCCGGCGCCTCGGCGGCAAAAGCACCTGGGATAATATCGTCTGCGCCTGCACCCAGTGCAACGTAAAAAAAGGCGGACGAACTCCCCAGCAGGCCCACATGAAACTCATTCAAAAACCGGTCAAGCCCAAACGCAACCCCGTGATCCATATTCATTTGAATCACGAGCGGTACCAGAGCTGGAAGCAGTTCCTTGACCATGCGTACTGGTCTGTCGAACTGACTTAAATCTCAAAGCCCCTGGCATTTATCCACAGACTCCTTAGAATCCGGCAATGGCTAAATCCGATATCCCGATCCTTTATGAAGACCGGCAGATCCTTCTGCTCAATAAGCCGCCCGGCATTTCCGTGACGGCCGACCGATCGGGCGCAACCAACCTCCTTGAACATCTGTCCCGACAGATAAACCCTTCCGAACCCTTGCGGCTTGTGCATCGGATCGACAAAGACACCTCCGGCATCCTCCTGCTGGCCAAAAACAGGCAGGCCCAAAGCCGCTACTGCGCCGGATTTACACGGCGTCATTTTTCCAAACTTTACCTGGCTATCGTACAGGGTCCGCTGGCTCAATCCGCCGGACGCATCAAGGCCCCTATTGCGCGCAGTCGGCGAAACCCCCAGGCTATGCACATCCATCCGCGTCTTGGGAAAGAGGCCGTCACATACTGGCAAAAGATTATGGATTTTGGACGGCTTGCTTTGCTGTCTGTTCAACCGGTCACCGGCCGCACCCACCAGATCCGCATCCATCTGGCCCATCGAGGCATCCCTCTGGCTATTGATCCGATCTATGCCGGCGATCATCCGCTGATGCTTTCAGATTTTAAGGCGGGCTATCGCGCCAAGACGGATCAAATCGAACCCCCGCTCATTGACCGGCTCACCCTTCATGCCTACCAGTTGTGTATCCCTGTCGGGCCGAAAGAAACAGAAACTGAAAAAACGTTTATTGCCGTGCCGGACAAAAAATTCGCCGCCGCAATCAAGATGCTGGCCAAGCATACCCGCGAAAAACCGATTCCGGACGATCAAAAGCAGACCCTATTAACAATCCTGGCCGGCCGGCCTCTCCCGTTTCCGGCCGTCGAGTCTGAAACAAACCCCTGCCGCGACCAGGAAAGCCCCGATCCCCAAAGGACACAGGGCAAGACTTCGGATTCTTCATTAAGCCCGCCTTATCCGCCGAATTGGTAGTGAGTTGTTGGCGGTGTCTGGCCGGTGGCCTTGTAATAATATCGCATCGCCTCCGGAAGGGCTTGCTTGATTCCCTCAATTCGTTTGGCATCCGAGGGGTGCGTGCTTAAAAACTCTGGCGGAGCATCGCCTTTTTCCTTCGACTGGGCCATCCGTTCCCAGAACGCAACCGCTGTTTGCGGGTTGTATCCGGCCATTCCCATAAAAATCAGCCCCATCGAGTCTGCCTCTTTCTCATGCAGACGGCTGTACGGCAGCAATATCCCCACCTGCGCTCCCAGCCCGTATGAAGTCATAAACAACTGTTGCGTAGCGGCTGGATGATTCTGCATCGCCTCCGACAGCGCCATTCCGCCCATTTGAAACAGCAAGCCCTGACTCATCCGCTCGCTGCCGTGGCGGGCAACCGCGTGGGCAATTTCGTGAGACATCACCACCGCAAGACCGTTTTCATCCTGCGTAATAGGCAGAAGACCCGTATAGACCACTACCTTGCCCCCGGGCATGCACCAGGCGTTCTTTTCCTCATTTTCAACCAGGTTGAACTCCCACTTGAAGTCGGCTGTCTCTTTGGATCTTCCTTGCTGCGCAAAATAGGAATCCACAGCCGCTGAGATCCGCTTGCCCGCTTCCTTGACCATCGCCGTTGCCGCGGGATCGGAACTGAGTTTATTTTCCTTCAAAAAAGATTTGTATTCATCCAGGGCCATCGAATTGACCATTGAATCCGGTACCAGATTCAACTGCTTGCGTCCGGTGATTGCCACCTGTGTACACCCGCTGCTCAGCAGGACAAAGGCCGCCAGAATTCCGATGTATGCGGTTTTCTGCTTCATAATTATCCCCTTTCCAAGTCCTATTTCCAACCCGTATTATACGGCAGCCCTAATTGCTATTTCAATGAAAATTCAAAACTTAGGATCCTCTTTTCAGAATTGCACAATTTACACCTTTAACATCATAAAAAGAATCTGCTCTCTGTCTCCGAAAGGTTTAGACTTTGTGCCGCAGCGTGATAAGGGTGATTTCCGGAGGACAGTAAAAGCGGACCGGAATACCCGACACGCCGACGCCTCTGGATGTATAGCCGATCATGCCGTGGCGCTGCCACAAGCCGCGAGCAAAACGCCGACCTACGGAAGCACAAATGACTGGCGGAAAGCCGCCGGGCAGACAGACTTGGCCGCCATGGGTATGCCCGCACAGGCACAGGTCAAAGTCATAGGGCCGGGTTTTATGGATTATCTCTGGAGAATGAGACAGCAGAATTTGAAAGAGGCCCCTGTCAATCCCTTTGGCGGCCGCGGCCAGATCATCGCCGTCATAATAATGGCAGTCGTCAATCCCCGCCAAGATGATCGCCTGTCCATTCCGTTCGAGTCGGG
>JAKJEN010000174.1 GCA_022705405.1 Planctomycetota bacterium
CCAGTCAGCCATTAAATGCCTTGTTTCAAACCTCCTTGGGCCCAATAGGAAATGAGGCCGAACTGTTTTACAAATGGGTGGACGCAGGTACTTGGCAAATTGGTAATGACGCGACCGGCTGGTCAGCACAAACCTTCAACGCCAAAAACTGGCATCGAGTCGTAATAACCGCAGATAACGCCAATTACTTCCGTGTTTACCTGGATGGGACTCTGTTCCTCGATGCTCCCGGACAAGGAGTTGACGGCAGATACTCGCTGTACACCGACACATTCCATCTGTTCTCCGGCGACTGGAATTGGGACAATGAAAAATGGGGCTATTGCTCGACCATCGCCACCTGGAATCGGGCATTGTCCGGAACCGAAGTGGCCGACTTGGGCGGCTGGATCGGCGGTTCTGCAACGCCGACCCCGCTGGTTCTTGTTCCCGAACCGGCTACGCTGGCGATGCTGACCCTCGGCGGGCTGTTTGCTCTGCGCCGAAGCAGAAAGTAAGACGCCTTTCGGAACACAATCTCCAGAAGAACGGATTTTTCAGCGGATAATTTTAAAACCTGAAAACAGGAAAAGAGAGATTTTCTTTTCCTGTTTTTTTATAGATCCTCCTCTTATGATGCTCGAATTTCCTTTATGATTTGCAGGGCGGCTTGAACGGCCTGGGCGACAGCCGCGTAGTCTTTGGCCTCAACCATCTGCTTTGTAATTAGTTTGGAACCCATTCCCACACAGGCGGTCCCTGCATTGAACCAGCCGGTCAGACTTTCCCTGGTAGGCGAGACGCCGCCGGTAGGCATCAGTTCAGCCCAGGGACAGGGTCCGCGAACGGCCTTGACAAAATCCGGCCCGCCGACCTGACCGCCCGGGAAAACTTTGCAGATCTCCACCCCAAGCAGATGGGCCCGGTGAATTTCGGTAACGGAACCGCAGCCGGGCATATAGGGAATCTTGCGGCTGTTGCACAGGCGGGCGGTCTCTTCATCCAGAAGCGGGCCGACGACAAAATCGGCGCCGAGGCCGATATACATGGCGGCGGTAGGGGCATCAACAATAGAGCCGACGCCCAGAATTACCTCCGGCCGATTTTTGTCGCGCCAGCCGGTCAATTCTTCGAAGACTCGGACAGCCCTGTCGCCGCGGTTGGTAAACTCGATACAGGTCGCCCCGCCGTCGGCACAAGCGGCGGCAATCTCAATTGCTGTTTGAGCATCCGCCTGGTAGAACACGGGGACCAGCCCGATTTCTTTCATTGCCGCCAGCGTCTTGAGCCGATTGTGTCGTGCCATGTGCCTGTCCTTATTAAAAGTGAGGTTAAAAATTCGATACGCTGCTTTTATTATATAGAGAAATCGGCAATTGAAAAATAGATTTTCTGCGTTTTTGACCCTAAAAACACAGATTTAGGAGTATGAAGGGCGCCGCGGACGCACCTGCCCGTCTTCAACGCTTTCAAAAAACAATTATCTAAAAACTGATAGGGCTTAAAGACAAAAAGCCAGAGATCTGATTTTTTAAAACAAAATCTTTTAGATATCGTACATTTTCTTATATAAAATACCGAGTATCCTGAAAAGAGTGTGGGAGAAAAATCATGGCTTCCAATTTATACACGATCGGATATGAAGGACATAGTGTAGAGTCTTTTCTGGACCTTCTGAAAAAGAACTCCGTCAAATGCCTTTTGGATGTGCGGGCCATGCCGTTGTCGCATAAGCAGGGATTTTCAAAAAATACCCTGAAAAACCACCTGCACGACCATCACATCGACTATGTCCACTTGCCCGACCTGGGAAGCCCAAAAGAGATTCGGGACAAAGTCAAAAAAACAAAGGATTATGATTCTTTTTTTGCCGCGATGGAAAAACACCTGGCCGGCCAGACGGATACCCTGAAGGAGGCCTGTAATCTGGCTCGCCAAACGCCCTGCTGTCTGTTGTGCTTTGAGAAAGACTGGCGGCATTGTCACCGCAGTCTGGTCGCCAAGAAAATAAAAGCAAAGATAAAAAATATGACGATTACAAATCTGTAGGTTCTGTTTGGACTACGGTATCCTTAACGGCGTACCGCCAAACCCGTCAAATTCTGTTTCCCCATTTTCCCCCGATTCCGGCCCATGGCTTTCTTTGCTTTTTTGCATCAGTCGCAATGAAAAACTTCTTCCATTGAAGCCCACCATTCTCCTTCTTTACGGTCGGGCAGGGGTAGGTGGCAGGGTTTGCAGACGTCCCACCATTTCTGCGTAGTCGGATCGGCGGCCATTTTGGCCATGTCCGCATCGAAGTCGCCGCCGACATATTCAAAATAACTGAACAGATATAATTTGCCGTCCGGCATCTTTCGCAGGTAGATGGAATAGTTTTGAATATGGCACTTTTTGATCCTGTCCAGCACCCCCGGCCAGACGTCCGCATGCAGTTTAACATATTCGTCCAGTTTGTCTTTGCGAACCTCGATGACGCTTCCAAACCGCTTCATGGATCCTTCCTTTCGCATATCCCGTCGAAATATTCACTGGCTTTCAATGACTTCATTAAATTCTTCCAGATCAAGCGGATATTGTCCGTATTGCCGCACCAGTTTGACGATGTAATCATAGGTCTGTCCCGATACGGTCGCAGACACCGAATGGTCCGACTGGAAGATATACCCGCCGCCGCGGGCGGCATTGAGTTTTCGCAGAACCTCTTTGCGGATCCGATCGCGGTCGCCGGTTTCCCAGATCTGAATATCGCTGTTTCCGCAGATGCCGAGTTTGTGCCCGTATCGACGGCGAAGCGCAACGGCATCCAGGTCGGCTTTGGCCTCCAGCGGATTCATTGCATCGATGCCGATCTCGATATAATCATCCAGAATCGGATTGATATTGCCGCAGCCGTGGTAGATCACCATCAGACCTTTGGAGTGCGCAAGATCGGCAATGGCCTTAACCCAGGGCTTGAAGTATCGTCGCCAGTACTCCGGAGAAAAAAACAGATTTCTGCGATAGGCCACGTCGCCCCAGATCACAAAGCCGTCCAGCAGGCCGCCAGCCGCATCGATCTGCGCCCGCGTGCAATCGAGATAGAACTGTCCGATTCGGTTGACGGCCTTGCCCATACGCTCCGGATACAGGCCGATCCAGAGCAGATTGTTCTGGGGGCCGATCAGACGGGTCAGGCATTCGTTGCATTCAATTATGCTGCCGAAGACCGGAAAATCCGGGCGCAGCGAACGCACGGTATCGATCCACGGCGGGCTGTTGCGTTCAAATCCGTCTCCCACTCCGGCAATTTGATTATCTCCGGCGGCTGTGTAGCGCCGCAAGTCATACGGATTGTCGAATTGAAGGGCCTCGAGTTTTTCGAGTGTATTGATTTCAAAATCCATAAATTCCGGCATCGGAGCGTCAAACTTTTTCCGCAGAACAGCCCCAAAACCCGTTTTGACGATCACTTCCTCAGACGTTTCACGGAGAGTCTCAAACGGACGGATCCAGGGGTCCATATTCGGAACGGTCGCGATCCAGTCCAAATCGTAATGGAAATAGGGATTGGCGTCGTCGGAAAGCTCCAGATCGCGCCGCCAGCGCCGGATAAAACTTCCCCAGAAAAAGTCGCTGATCGGCACCCGGTCCGGCTCCTGCCCGCGAAGACATTTTTGCATCCGCTCAAGTTTGGCAAATGTACTGGGTTTTCGATCTGTGCCCTGATTTGCCTGCCCTGTCGTATCAAACATTCCCATCTTTGACTCCCGCTGTTCCATATCCAATCAAGCCAATGGCGATCAATACGCAAACCACGCCAATGACGATCAGGTAAACGGGTTTGCCGCGAACGCCCTTCCATTCTCCGGTGACAATTCCCCAGATATTGGAGATCAGGATGACCATGCCCATATACAACCCCCAGCCCGCTGAACTGCCCAGATCGCCCATCATAACAGCGGCCCGGCCGTATAAAGCAATGGAAGGCATCCAGATGGCACCCATCAGGGCCGCCAGAAACCAATGCCAGACGGTATCGGCCTTTTTATAGTCGGCCCAGGTTCGGTTTCTGCTCAAAAGGAAAGAACAATAGATTACGTTCGTGGTCAATCCGCCCAGCAGAGTGATAGCCCAGACCGGATCCGATTTACTGGTAGATGAAGCGCCCAGCGAGGCAGCCGCCGCGGCGATGCTGCCGCTGAAATTAAAGGCAAAATTCAGCATGGAACTGAAGATCCCGCCCAATATCGCCAGCAGCAATCCCAGCATCATGTGCCTGGCGGAAGGTCCTGGACCTTCCGTCGTATGCTGTAATTGTTTTTCTTTTTGACGGCCTGCAACGGCGCAAATTGCCACCCCAATCGCCATGACCACAATCCCGGAAAGCGACCACAATCCCGCCGGCGTCCTGAAGACCAGCGGATTTTTGAGCATCGGAATCAGGGTACCCAGGGCCGTCGCAAAGCCGATACACAGGGCAAAGGCCAAACTGATCCCAATCATCGCAATGCTCTGGCCGAAGAACACCGCCCCCAGCCCCCAACCTAAACCGAAGACATAGACCAGGGCCATGTCCGTCGCTTTGGCCCGACTGAAAATAGTCAGCACATCGGGAACGGTAAAAAACGCAGTCGCCCAGGGAATAATCAACAGAGCGCAAACTGACCAGACCAGCCAGGTTGCCTCCCAGGACCAGCGGGTCGTTTTCTTCATCGGCAGGGAGAAACTGCCTGTCATGACGCCGCTTATAAGTCCCAGCAGCAGACCCAAATTCGGTTCCATAGAAACCCCTTTCCTTATCTGTGGACTGCCCCTTTGTTTCCGGGTCG
>JAKJEN010000175.1 GCA_022705405.1 Planctomycetota bacterium
TACATGGGTCAGGATAACCACGTAGTTTTTGCCGTACTGTTTGGCGCAATGGGGGCAGGTCGTATAGTACATCAGCATTTTTTTGATTTCTTTACCCCTGGTTTTGACCCACTCTTGCATTCTTTTGCACCAGGCGCCGGTTTCTTTGTAGGGCCCTTCAAACACCTTGCTCAGATAGGCGCCTGCCTTATCAATTTTTCCATGCAGCGGACGATGACTTTGCCGAAGTTGATCGGGATATGGAATAAACAGAAGACCTTGTCTTTGATGAACATCTTGTTTTGCCGGGTAAATTCTTTTTCATCCTAATCGACCGGATCAAAACGAGGACAGCAACCGGTTTCAGAAGGATACGGATTTCTCATTGTTTGGTCTCCTTATTAGATTTTTTTTCCTAACTTACGGCAGGGGGGCGACAACGGGCCAGCCGTCCTGCCAGCTGATAGTCGAAATTTTTAATTCGGATCTTCCGGTTTTCCCGTGATAGGCGTGAAACACAAGGTAATCCTGATCCGGTTCCCGGAGGACTGCACAGTGGCCGGGGCCTTTCCAGTTCTCCGTGGTCGCCTTGAGGACCTGGGTACCGCCGCCTTCAGTCATCGGTACTCCGTCCCGATCTGCATAGGGTCCGATGACGTTTTTAGACCTTCCAACCACGATATTGTAGGTACTGTCGACCCCGCGGCAGCAGAGGTCAAAAGAGACAAACAGATACCACCAGTCTTTGTGTTTCACGATAAAGGGCGCTTCTACAGAACCATCTACCGGAGGAGTTTGCTGCTCTCCCTTGCGCGGACGGCTGGACAGGGTATGATGACTTGTATCCTCAGCCGACAGTTTGCCGGTGGCCGGATCGATTCGCCGCATTTGAATTCCGCTCCAGAAACTTCCCCAGCAAATCCAGACATTTTTCTCATCTTCGATTACGATATTGGCGTCAATGGCGTTCCAGTCGTCCACGCCGGCAGTGGACCGCAATACCATGCCCCGATCCTGCCATTTGTAGTCCGGGCTGTTTGGATCCAGCGTTTTGTTGACGGCCAAGCCGATTGCGGAATTATTTTTTCCGAATGTAGAAATGGAATAATACAAATGATATGCGCCGTTGAAGTAAGAGATATCCGGCGCCCAGATGCCGCGTGTGCCGGGGATCTCGAGCGGAGCCCACGCGGGCAGTTCCCTGAAGACATGGCCGCACAAGGTCCACCATCGCAGGTCTTTTGAGCAGCGAATGGGGGTATAACCGGCTCTTCGATTGCCGCCGGTGCAAAACAGATAATACGTATTTCCTTCTTTGATGAGCGCCGGATCATGTACGCTCAGGTTGCCTTTTAATTCGAGCAAGACCGGAGGCGGATCGGTCGGCGCGTCGGCGCAGGAGACTGACCCCGCAAATATCAGGGTAAAGAGCGCGATTACAGGGAGAGTAAAAAAACGGCATTGGGATGTCTGCATAGCGATTGTTTTCATTGTCTGACACCTTCCTGACAGTCCGTTTGATATTGTTCTTTTTTATATTCTACTGGAGAGGAGCCGGCTTGCAACTGATTTTTATTGCGTTGTCAGGGCAGAGGATCTATTGTAGCAGATATTTCTTTTTTACAAGGTCTTTGTATCGGGAGGTAAAAGCCATGAACGGGATTCTTTTTAGCACCGTTTGGATCTTTGGAGCGATATCTTTTGCCGGATCGGTTTACGGGGCAGAAACGGCGAAAACGGACCAACACAGCGATTATGTTCTGGTCTGGTCGGATGAATTTAATCGGGATGGACGGCCGGACCCCAATAACTGGACCTATGAGCACGGATTTGTTCGGAATGAAGAATTACAGTGGTATCAGCCGGAGAATGCCCGCTGCGAAGGGGGCCTGCTGATTATCGAAGGCCGCAGGCAGCGGGTGGAAAATCCGCGATATGAGCCGGGGCACCGGTCCTGGAAGCGCAGTCGCCCGCGTGCGGATTATACCTCGGCCTGTCTGAAAACATCGGGGCTTCATGCCTGGAAATTCGGCCGTTTCGAGATGCGCGGCCGTATCGACACCCGCCCGGGGCTGTGGCCGGCGTTCTGGACGCTCGGTATGGCCCGGGGCTGGCCCGGATGCGGAGAGATTGATATTATGGAATATTACAGAGGTCTTCTGCTGGCCAACGCCTGCTGGGACGGAGGAGGAGGGAATCCCGCCTGGGATGATCTGAAAAAACCGCTGGATGAGTTTGGGGATCCGGACTGGTCCAAGAAATTTCATATCTGGCGAATGGACTGGGATGAGAAATTTATCCGGTTGTATGTGGATGATCTGCTTTTGAATACCGTCGAACTGTCAAAGACAATCAATCCGAACGGCCAGGGAACCAATCCGTTTCATGAGCCGCATTATATTCTGCTGAATCTGGCAATTGGCGGCGCTCAGGGCGGCGACCCTTCACAGACGGAATTTCCGGCCCGATTTGAAGTGGATTACGTCCGCGTTTTTCAGAAGCGTCCTCTTTAACTCCTTTGTACCGTGCAGATCGTGCACCGGGTTGTGTGCGTTTGAACCGATAAAGAGGGGATTTATAATTACAATTCCGTTTTTTTTTCTTATGTTAAGTTCGGGGCCTGCACGACGGCTTGTTTGTGGTTCAAGCGAGGGGGATTCCAGCCGAAAGGTTAGTTTTTGGTTTGACAGGGCGGATTTGGGGTTTATAATGGACCGACCTTTTGGATACCGTATGTATTTGAATTATAACCTTTTTTTTAATCAAGAGTTAGAGAATCCCAAGACCGGGGAGATTGAATGAACGCAAGGAGAGTTTCGATGCGGATAATGACAGGTTTGGCGGCGGTCCTGGCGGCGGTTTTGCCGGCGATGGTATTTGCACAGGGGCTGCAAACGGATCAACCAGCGGTTGGGGCGGATGGTCCCTCGACCGACTCGATCAAAAGCGATTGGAATGATTTTCTTCATTATACCATGATCGGGCGGTTTGATCTGGCCCAGGGATTTGGTCAGCGGCTGCTGGAGAGCAAGCCGGATCCGCTGGTACTGCTGGATCTGAGCGAAGAGAATCTGAGGGGGTATCAACTGCTGCTGAAGATGCAGGAAGACAGCGATCTGCTGCGTGAAACGGCGACGGAAATTTTAAAAGTGATCGAGGAAGGCCGCTACCTTCGCCGGACAGATTCGAAGATTATCGTGGAGGAGATTGCCCGGCTGAATACGACCCTTCGCGGAAAGATCGCAGCTCAGGAACGGCTGAAAAACGCCGGAGAGTACGCGATTCCCTATCTTTTGGCAGTACTGGGGGATGAAGGCAGGCGGGAAGAATTTGCCAATATTACACAGACCCTGCCGATGATCGGACGACCGGCGATTCGTCCTCTGGCGGCCTCGCTGCAGATGAACCAGACGGCCGTCAAACTCAAGGTGGTCGAGGCGCTGGGAAAGATCGGATATTTTCAGTCTCTTCCGTATCTGAAGTACGCGGCGGAAAAAGACGAATCGTCGGAACTGAGGGCTGAGGCGACGGCCGCCATTCAACGGATTGATTCGACGACCGGTCAATTGCCGGCGGCCGAACTGTTTTTCCAGTTGGCGGAGAAATATTATAACAAGGACGAGTCGGTAGCGCCTTCGTCGGCGTTTGAGTTTGCCAACCTTTGGTTTTGGGACAGCCAGGGACAGACGCTCAGCCGGCTGGAGGTTTCGCAGGATTATTTCTACGAATTGATGGCGATGCGCTGCTGCGAATGGGCGCTGAAGGCCGATCCGGGACTTGGAAAGGCGATTGGTTTGTGGCTGGCGTCGTATTTTCGCGCAGAATCGCACAATATTGCGATGCCGGAGTATTTCGGCGAGGGACATGCGGCGGCGATGACGTATGCGGTGACGGCCGGACCGGAGTATTTGATGAGCGCGCTGGAACGCGCTCTGAAGGATAAGGACGCCTATGTGGCTTTGCAGGCGGTAGAGGCGCTGGCGGTCAATGCCGGATCCAAATCGTTGCTGACGCGCGTGGGGATGGGGATGCCGCTGGCCGATGCGCTGCGATTTGAGGACCGCAAGGTTCGCTACAGCGCGGCCATTGCCCTGGGGCTGGCCGGCCCGAGCGAGCCCTTTATGGGCAGCGATGCGATCATTGTCAATCTGACGGAGGCCCTGCTGAAGAAGGGAGCCGACGAGTTGGGGGAGGATCTGGCTGAGGCGTATTCGGTCCGGGCGATGGAGACGCTGCAGGATCTGGCGATCCGAGGCAATCCCGTGGTGGATTTGTCCGCTGCGCTGGAGGCGATGATCGAAACGACCGGATCCGAATCGGAATCGATGCAGATTTCGGCCGGCCGTGTGCTGTCTCATTTGTCCAGTCCGCAGGCCCAGCGAGCAATCGCCCAAACAGCGATGGACGAACAAAAGACGATGACCGTACGGCTGTCGTTTTTCAGTTCGCTGGCGGATTCGGCCAAAAGAAACGCTAATCTTCTGCTGAGCGATCAGATCGAAGTTCTGTATCAGATGATCCAGTCTCGTCAAACAGATCCGAAGATTCGGGAAGCGGCGGCCGGCGCGTACGGGGCGCTGAATCTGCCGAGTCAGCGGGTGAAGGATCTGATTTTGGATCAGGCCCGATCTTAACAGGGACGGCCTGTGCACGGGTGTACAGGTTTCGGCGGCAGACCCATCGGACAAAAAGACAGGAATGTCCATGTCTGACAAGAAAAAACGATTTGCTGCGGACGGACGTTTTTACCGCGGGGGAATGCGGTGGATGGGGGTGGGTTTTGAGTTTTTGATTGTAATC
>JAKJEN010000176.1 GCA_022705405.1 Planctomycetota bacterium
AGCCAAATCGCGGCAAAGGTCGGATAGCGCCTGTGAAAATCGGCGATATCCTGGATCCATTTTTTTTATCATCCGGTTTCCAGCCAGTCCGGAGGCCATGATCATCGCCGTATCATTCGTGCTCTGATGCCCATCTACGGTCAAACGATTCAAAGACCCGCCGACGGCCTCCTGAAGGGCCTTTTTCAGAAGCGGTTTGCTGATGGACGCGTCCGTAGTTAATATGCAAAGCGTTGTAGCCATATTTGGCCCGATCATCCCGGCTCCTTTGACAGTCCCGGCCAGAGTCGTTTTCTTTCCATATAATGTAATCGTCCGACAGGCGTTTTTGACCTTCGTATCGGTGGTCAGGATGGCCTTGGCAAAGTTCATGCCCGCTTTCTGATCGTCGCCCAACAGAGGAATTGCCTTGACGATTCCCGTTTTAATCTTTTCGATCGGCAATGGGTGGCCGATGATCCCCGTTGAGCCGATCAGTACCTGATGGGGCAGGATGCACAGTTGGTCGGCTGCCTGCTGGCAGGTCTTAAGGGCATCTGCGATCCCCTTATCTCCGGTACAGGCATTGGCATTGCCGCTGTTTATCACCGCCGCAAAGGTCTGTCTGCTTTTAGCATGGCGCCGGCAGACCGTCACTGCCGCTGAAACAATTGCATTCGTAGTAAACATCGCTGCCGATATAGCCCCTGTCGGGCAGAATAAAAGGGCCAAATCCTGTTTGCCGGACGCTTTAATCCCGCAGTGAATCCCCGTCGACCAAAACCCCTTGGGGGCTGTAATTGTCTCGTTTCCCATTGATATTTCCTTAAGTAGTTCTAACAAAACTTTCTGTCATTCCCGCCAGGGCCTGCCCATGAAAATGAACAGGGCGGGAATCCTGACCTTTCGACAAAGTTTTATTAGGCGTTTTTAATAAATGGCCAGGAAGATTACGTACAATCTTTATGGATATTATCTTGTCTATAAAAGGGATAAAAGTCTATCTTAAATTGTTGTGGATTGACTTTTCTATTTTCAACCGACCACAGGAACAACCGGGTCCGCAATCTCGATAAAAAGAATATAGAAAGATTGGCAAATTGACGGGTTCCTTTATAATAGAGGTAAAAGGTATTGTTGGGCATAAAGAAACAGTGGTATCGATTTATGGTGCAATATGAATGGCTTATTCCACTCGGATTGTCGCTGGGCGCCTTTGGAACTCTGATTGGCGCTGGCGGCGGTTTTGTTCTTGTTCCCGTCTTGCTCTTGCTGTACCCGCAGGCCAGTCCTACAACGATAACCGCGATTTCGTTGGCCGTGGTATTCTTCAACGCCTTGTCGGGTTCCTGGGCTTATGGGCGAAAGAAATGGATCGACTATAAATCGGGCTTGCTGTTTGCCGCCGCAACGGTTCCGGGAGCGATTCTGGGCGCCTTGACCACAGAATATATCCCCCGCCGCCCGTTCAATCTTATTTTAGGTCTTTTGATGATCCTTTCGGCCGTCTATTTATGGGTCTTTCGAGTGGGTGCAAGTGTGTCTAAGGCCGCCCAAAGCACGGACCCCAGGGCCGAAGAGTCGAATCAGAAAAAGGCCGATACCGGCCTTTTCTATAACCTTAAATATGGAATGGGATTGAGTTTGGCAGTTGGATATATCTCCAGTTTATTGGGAATCGGGGGCGGTATCATTCATGTGCCGGCTCTGGTTAGTCTATTAAAATTTCCGGTGCACATAGCAACGGCAACTTCTCATTTTATTTTGGTCATTATGGCTTTGACAGGAACCCTGGTCCATATTGCCTCCGGTTCTTTTGCTCAGGGAGGAGTACGACAGACCCTATACCTTGCAGCAGGGGTTTTGATTGGAGCACAAATCGGAGCGGCTATTTCTGCTCGAGTGCATGGTGTCTGGATCATTCGGGCGTTGGCCTTGGCCCTTGTCTTTGTCGGAATTCGTCTTCTTGTGATGGCGGTTTAATCAAAGAAGGGTTCTGTCTTTTGACCGCCGATCTTCCAAAAATTCAGGTCCATTGGTTAAAATCCCCTCGATCGCCAGGTCGCGAAAGGAAGCCGCCGGGTCATAAAATGTCTTGCTTAAGTCTACCGTATTTACGATCAGCCCTTCCTTGTGGTCTTCACATTGGCTGATGATTCGCCCATCCGGCTGAATAAAACAGGATGGATAGGGACAGTACCAGCCGCAGGAATTAGTCATGCTGACCCAGAACCCATTACTGGCGGCATTGGCCTGCATCGTCTGCCGCATAATCTCCGAATGTACGCTGGGGCCTTGCTGCCTTGCGTTATAAAAAGATTGAAAGATGACCTTCACGTTTTCTTTATATAACGCACGGTAAAGTTCCGGAAATCGAAGATCAAAACAGATCAAAAGTGCGCATTTTATATGATGGATGTCAAAATAGACAAAATGGTTTCCAGGAGTGTAGTTCTTCAGATCGGAATCGGTGCAGAATCGCTTATCATATCGGTCCTGAATCCTGCCTTCAGGATCGATCAAATACAGACAATTGTGCGGCAGATTCGGCGAACTCAGCCGGTGAGAAGAACCCAAAACCAGCCAAATTTTTAATTGGGCCGCTAACTCCGCCAGTTCAAGCGTTTTTTCTCTGAGCAACTCCCAAGGATAACCTACGAAACTTTCAAAATCTACTCCGGCATAACCGCTCAGGGCGCATTCTGAAAAGTGAACGATGTCTGCGCTTTGCTCGCACGCATCGTGGATCAATGAATCCAGATGTCTGGCGTTGGCGGCAATATCTCCGCTTACAGGGAATTGGCAGGTGGCGATACGTAAAAGACGTTCAGTCATGGCTTGTTCCGATCCTGTTTAGAGCCAATAACAAAAATATTTTCTGTGCAACTGAGATACAGTAAACTTTTCGACTAAAAGTAGCAGAAAACGCAAATGAATCAAGTAAAAAGACAGGTATGACTGCGGCGGTGAGATAATTGATTAACCCTTGTACAGCAAGAGGTTATAAAAAATAGTCAAAGCAGAGGGTTTTCAGCAGCGCCAGTCGCAGAACCAAGGAAGGAATAAACTAAAGAAGGTTTTGCAGTCCCTGCAAAACCTTCTTTATGTTTCGCATTCAGAATGTGGATGTTATTTCTTTTTCTTCTTTGCGACTTTTTTCTTTGCGACTTTCTTCTTGGCTGTTTTCTTTACGGCTTTCTTTTTCGCGGCTTTCTTCTTTGCCATGTTTCAGTCACCTCCTTTCAAATTTTATCTGAATGTTTTTTTGTATTTTCTCATAGCGATATTCTTTGTCATTATTATACTCTTGTATCGACAAAAAGTTTAACATTCCTTCATTATTTTTCGCTTTTCAGGGTTGATAAGCGGGATTTAAGATGAACTTACCAAGAGGCGCGCTTTGAAAAACGGATTGAAGAAAAGTTTAAAAAGAGGAAACTGTCAAAAATCAGATTTTTATAAAATGCGTTAAAAGGCCCTGTAGAATATAAAATACGCAAGGTTTTAAAATCGGGGAAAAAATCGACAATTGCGGCCTGTAGAAAATATAGCCAGGCGTTCGTTCAATTCAGGGAGTGAGAAGACTATCAAAAAAATTTGAAAAAATTTTTGATTTTTTTAAATATTTTTCTTGCCTCATGATAAAATGTCATCCGCTTTCCACAGTTTTTTGTGAGATTTAAGGCGATGTCGAAGAAAATCATTCTGTTTGGCGGGACGTTTGATCCCATTCATCGCGGCCATATTCAGGCAGCGCAGTCTGCTATGGAATACCTTGGCGCCGAGCGAGTGGTCTTTATTCCCGCCGGCAGATCTCCTCACAAAAAGCAGCCGCCTGTCGCCTCGAATACGGATCGTCTGGAGATGATCCGGCTGGCCATTGCAGGCAGCGCGTGCTTTGAAGTCAGCGATTGCGAGCTTCGCCGACCTCAGCCCAGCTATACGCTCGATACGGTTCTTGAATTCCGCTCTCGCTTCGATCGCCAAACGGATTTGATTTGGCTGGTGGGCGCAGATGCCGTCCACGATTTGCCCCGCTGGCATCGCATCGATCAGATCTTGTCTGCGGCCGCCATCGCCGTTATGTACCGGTCCGGCTATTTGAAACCCGATTTTTCTTCCTGTCGGTCCGTTTTTACTTCCTCTCAGATTCAAAAACTGGAACAAAATATCGTTCCGATTCCCCTGGTGGATATCAGCAGTACCGACATTCGCGCCTGTCTGGCCCGCGGCCAAGATGTCGGCAACAGGGTACCCCCGCAGGTGGCCGACTATATTCGCGACCACGGCCTTTATCGCTAAAGGCCGTTCTGCTTGCCGATCCGCAGCAGAAACTCCTCTTCGTCGATGACTTCCACCCCTAATTGCTGCGCCTTTTCCAGTTTACTGCCTGCGTTTTCTCCGGCGACTACAAATCCGGTCTTTTTGCTGACCGAAGAGGAGGACTTGCCTCCGTGGGCCTTGATTGTCTCTTCAATTTCCTGACGCGTAAAATGCTTTAGCGTTCCGGTGACTACGATTGACTGCCCGGCCAGCGACGCAGAAATTTTCGCCTGAGCCGTCTGGGGACGTACCCCCGCCATCCGCATCTGCTCAAGCATCCGTCTGTTTCCGCTGTCATGAAAATATGCGTAAACAGACTCGGCTATCACCGGGCCGATCTGATCAATCGCCTCCAATCGCTCTGCGGGGGCCTCCATCAATGCCTCCAGCGACCCGAATTCATCCGCCAAAATCTGTGCCGACTGCCCGCCTACGTTGCGGATTCCCAGCCCCGCGAT
>JAKJEN010000177.1 GCA_022705405.1 Planctomycetota bacterium
TGGACAATCATCTGCCGAACATCGTCAAAAGTCGGACATTCATAGCGGCGAGCGGCCCCTCCGGCTCGATCAACGTCCGGATCGGACAGGCCGCCGATGGTAAACGATTCGTTGTGCCAGACGCACTCCAAAAGCGCCTGAATCGGTTCGGTCAAGCCCAGCGCAATGACCTTCAGCGGTAACGGGCTCATCCTTGCTCCTGCGATTTTACGATTTGCCAATTCGTCAGATCAAGACCTTTTGAATCAGTCTTCCCGGATACGAACAAACACCTCCGGCACGGGAAACGCTTTGCACAAGGCCGTCACTTCCCGACCGACTTTTTCAATCACCGACTCGTTCTCCGGATTTTCCGCAATGGCGGCGATCCAGGCGGCCACCTGCTCGGCCTGCGGCTCTTTCATTCCCCGCGTGGTCATCGCCGGCGTGCCCAGGCGCAGACCGCTCGGATTAAACGGCGGGGCCGTGTCGCCCGGCACGGAGTTATAGTTGCATTCGATATGCGCCCGATCCAGCGCCTTGGCCAGCGGCTTTCCGGAAAGCCCTTTGCCGCGAAGATCAATCAGCATCAGATGATTGTCCGTCCCGCCGGAAACCAGATCAAATCCATACTCCATCAGTTTAGCCGCCATCCGTTTGGCATTCAGTACCACCTGCCGGGCATACGCCTTAAAGTCCTCTGTGGCTGCTTCTTTCAGCGCCACAGCCACCCCTGAGATCGTATGCATATGCGGCCCGCCCTGTAAGCCGGGAAACACGGATTTGTTAATGGCCTTGGCGTGCTGATCTTGAAAGAGAATCATGCCGCCGCGCGGCCCGCGCAGCGTTTTGTGCGTTGTCGTGGTGACCACATCCGACCAGGGAACCGGACTCCTGTGCACCCCGCCCGCCACCAGGCCGGCAATATGGGCCATATCGCTGACATGATAAGCCCCGACGCTTTTGGCGATCCGGTCAAACTGCGAAAAATCAATCTCCCGCGGATAGGCGCTGGAACCGGAAATCAAAATCTTCGGCCGATGTTCCCTGGCCAGTTTCTCGATCTGATCGTAGTCCAAAAGTCCTGTAGATGGGTCCAGTTCGTACTGAACCGACTTAAAAAATTTGCCTGTATAACTGACCTTCCAGCCGTGGGTCAGGTGTCCGCCAAAGGGCAGTGAAAGCCCCATAATCGTTTCGCCCGGTTCCGCAAGGGCCGCATAGACTGCCAGGTTGGCCTCCGAACCGGAGTGCGACTGCACATTGGCCCCGTCAGCGCCAAAAAGAGCCATCGCCCGCTCACAGGCCAGGGTTTCGATTTGATCGGTAAACTGCTGACCTTCATAATAGCGCTTGGTTGGGTATCCCTCGGCGTATTTATTGGTCAGACAACTGCCCGTGGCCTCCATGACCGCCACTGAAACATAATTCTCCGAAGGAATCAGACGGATCGACCCTGCCTGACGGGCCTGTTCGCCGCGGATTAATTCAAACATTTTTTTGTCGGTTTTTTCGATCGCTGTAAGCATCAATCAGAGCTCCTAATAAAATATGAATGGAAGGCCCTTATACCACAAAGGAAATCTTTCTACAAGAGACAAAGCTCGCCAGACAGAAATCCTGAGAAATCTTCGAAAAGTTTCAGGTTATATAACTATAGAGTATATTTGTGGATAAAAATAGCTCTGGAATCGCACATAAATTTTACCTATACCGCGTATATTCTCTATACATTATAAACGTTATTTTCGGCAATTAATTTAGAAAGGATATGTGTTTTTTTTATTTAAAATGTAAAAAAAGGTATTTCTTTCCGGACTTTATTTGTTATATTAGGGCAACTGGTTTTGGTGGAGATGTGATGAAAAATAGCCAGTCAAGCGGGAATCATTAGGAAGAGGATGGTTCCTGCTTTTATTTTAGACGGACAAAAATTGAAGGGGAGAAAACATATCGCCGCGGAAAATCTTCCGCGGCCTTTTTTTGCTCTCATAAAGACCCGCCGACGGCTAAAAACGGATTCGAATGCTTTTCTCTGCCGATTGTGGAAGTCGGGCCGTGGCCGGGATAGATCTTCGTGGCCTCCGGCAGGGTTAGCAGTTTGTTTTGGATACTATCGATCAACTGGTTATAATCGCCCCGATCAAAATCCGTCCGGCCGATCCCGCCGGCAAAAAGGGTATCGCCTACAAAAGCCAGTCCCTCTTTCGCAGAATACAGACAAATCCCGCCCGGGGTATGGCCGGGAGTATGCAAAAGAAGAAAAGACATGCCCGCCAACTTCAGTTCCTGTTCGCTGTCCCATAAAATCTCTGCCGGTCGGGCCATTACCATATATCCGGCCACCAATGAAAGATTCTTGGCCGGATCGCTCAGCATATCCCCGTCGGCCGTATGAATAGCCGTTTTGGCCTTTGGCCAATGCTGGCGAAGGGTCTCCACACCCGCGATATGATCGACATGGCCGTGGGTCAGGGCGATTACCGCCGGGTCCAGCTGCTCGTTTTGCAGATACTGCACCAGGACCGCCGGATCCAGACCAGGGTCGATGATCAGACATTTGCGGGTTTTTTCATCCGGCCGCACACAATAGCAGTTAGTCTGAAAATCGCCGAGAACAACTGTGTTGATTACCATAATTCAGTTCCTGATATTGGGTTTCTGTATGGACAGGGATTGTACGCCGACCTGTGCCGCGGGTCTACAAAAAAGACCCGCCGATTACGGCTCGGACGGCGAAAGAGGATGATCCCCAACCAGAGGGCGTGTCTGTTCGACATGGAAAAAGACGACGAATTTTTTGGAATCGTCGGCCGACGGATAGATCACCGGCTGCTTTTGGCGAAGGGCCTGAACAAGGGTTTGGTTGACTTCCATACGCAGCAGAGTCAGATACAAGCGCAATCCTTTATATCCGGGGCCTTGTTCCAGAAACAGATAACAGGCGTGGAGGTTTGTTTTGAGATTCTTGTGGCTGAGCCGTTCCTTCATCACAAACGCCACCGTGGAAGAGTCCACCACGTGCGGCTTGGCATACACCGCCCCGTCCACCCAACCGTGAATGTCGCAAGTGGCCAACACGCCGGTCCCCTCGTGCATATTAAAATACCGGGCAAGGTCCATCGGATCTGTCCTTTCTTCTTATTGTCGGCGCGGACGGAGAGCCGTTTATTGAACGGCTCCCTGGCTCACCCATCCGAAGCAATCCGACCGCCATATATACTAACCCCTTGTACTGATTGGAGACTTTTTGGGTTCATAACTTTTTTGACGTTCTCAGATCTTCCTTCGCTCTATTTTTTTAAGGGCCAATAATTTGCAATTAGAAATTTGAAGTTCCAATGGCCTTTTTCTTCTCAAATAATGGGGTGTTTCCGCTATTGAATGAGCAGATCCAGATGGGATTATTTCAAAAGGTCTTGCAAAGCGGCCAGGATTTCGCTGGGTTCAGCCATGCGGCCGAGGCCTTCGGTGCCGCAGGCCAGTCGGCCGACGGCCGGGCCGACCAGGCGGATTTTTCGTTGTTTGAGGATCTCGACGTTCTTCTGCGTGGCCGGGTTATTCCACATCCGCGTGTTCATTCCCGGAGCAAGGAGAATGGGCTTTTCCCAGCAGACGCACAAAGTGGCACTGAGCAGATCGTCGCAGAAGCCGCAGGCCATTTTGGCCAGGATATTGGCGGTAGCCGGGGCCACCGTCACAACATCGGCCCAGTCGGCCAGCTGGATGTGATTGATGCGCGAATCTTCGGGATCGCACCACATATCTGTATAAACCGGCTGGCCCGTGACCGCCTCAAAGGTCTTGGCGGCAACCAGTTTTTGCGCCGAGCCGGTCATAATGGTTTTCAGAACAGCGCCGGCGGCGGTCAATTTGCTTGCCAGATCCGCGACCTTATAGGCCGCGATGCCGCCGGTGACGCCCAGAAGAATCCGTTTGCCCTTCAGGTTTTCAGTTTGTGCAGTCATATCGGTCCGATCAGAAAGGATCTTTTTTGGTTTTTACAGTCGGGGTCGTTCCGTAATCGATGGCGATTTTATTCTGCTTAATCTCCTCGATCACGATCTCTATCGTGGTCTTGCCTTCTGTGTCGGCGATGAGGGGACGCCCGCCTTCCATCAGTTCGACCATGCGCTTCTGGATAAGCGTTGAAAGTTTGAACCGTCCGCCCGCTTTCATAAGAATTGCTGTGTCTTTTAATTCTTCAATCATATTGCTCTCCGTTATTTCTCTGGATTATATCAATCACTTCGCTGATGGCCTTTTCAAGGTCATCGTTGACTACCTGGTAATCATAATACTTCAAACCTGCGGCGATTTCCTCATCGGCCTTTTCAAGCCGTTTCCGGATCGCTTCGGCATCTTCGCCCCGGTTTCGTTCCTGCAGCCGCTGAGCCAGATCCTGGCGCCGGGGCGGCAGAATAAAAATCGAAATCGCCTCGGGGTACTGCTTTTTGGCCTGCAAAGCTCCCTGCACGTCAATTTCCAGCAGAGCCGCCCGTCCGGCAGCCAGGGCCTCTTCCACAGGCCCTCGAGGCGTGCCGTAATAATGGCCGAATACCTCGGCATATTCAATCAGTTCGTTATTTTGCAGGGCCTTTTTAAATTCTTCCCGACTGACAAACCAATAGTCCCTGCCGTTTTTTTCTCCGGCTCCGATGGGCCGGGTAGTCATAGAGACGCTAAAAAATGCGCCCAGTCGCTGAATCAACTGTCGGCTGATGGAACTTTTCCCGACCCCCGAAGGACCCGAAAGG
>JAKJEN010000178.1 GCA_022705405.1 Planctomycetota bacterium
CATAACGATATTATCGGACAAAGGGAGCCAATTACTGAAATTATGCTAACGAACCGAAATTGAGTGAACGCTTACAAAAAAACAAAATAAGAAGATCAAAATATAAAATGTTTATACAAAGTATAAAATATTGCTTATTCATAAGTCCGCAATATTATAATTATATTATGCGTCATTTAAGATTAAAGTCAAGAATCTGTATTAACTTTCCTCGTAGATACAGCGACAATCCTTTTGCCTGTTCCTTTCTCTTTTTGTGGGGAATCCATTATGCAAAAAGAGATTACCAGACAATAAAGTAGCTGATTTAATATAACTATATGCATATTCGGATTAACATTCCGGCCTGGGGCATACAGGAATACATCAGCAGTCTGTTCGCTCTTTTTCCGCTGAGGCGGAATTATTATCTCAATCAATTGAAAAAGGAGATCCTGACCTTTGTCGGCAATCGCAGAGTCTATCTTTTGTCTTCCGGTCGTTTCGGCGCATATGCCGCGATCAAACAACTGGGACTGCTGCATCCGCGGATTGCGATTCCTGCGTATGTATGTCCTTCTGTGATCGAGGCAGTCCGATTGGCCGGTGCGGAGCCGTTTTTTATTGATGTAGAAGAAAGCTCTATTTGTTTTAATCGAGAGATCTTGGTAAAAACAATAAGGCAAGGGCAGGTTGATGCGATTCTTGCTCCCAATACCTATGGGCTTGATCAAGATTTTCGATTCTTAATGGATCTCGGACTTCCGGTGATTGAAGATGCGGCTTATCAAGCCGGCTATAAAATGCAGGATTCTGATACGGCCTGCGGCCTGCGATGTTCGACGGGAATCTGGAGTTTTAATTTCAAGGCGCTGACATCGGTCGGAGGCGGCGTTCTTTTCAGCAGGGAGCCAATCAGGGAATTAGAAAATTTGCCTCGTCCGTATTTGAATCAGTCACAGATGAGCCGGTACATCAACTATCTGGTTCGAAGTATTCTGCGAACTGCTATTCCCAAAAAAATGCCGGGAGCCATACCGCCGACATTTTATGACTTTCAGGAAATTCGGCCCTCGCATCTGCATTTTTCCCGGAGCGGAATGAGCAATCTCCAGGCGGCTATTGCCCTGACGCAATGGAAAAAAAGGGAGTCAATCTTTGAAAGACAGATCCGACACGGAAAGATGCTTCAGAAAGCGGTTGATGAGAATTCCGTTCTTTCCATGTTGAATGAACAGAAAAAAGGAGCGCTGGTTCATTTATTTCCGATCCTTTTAAATATCAGGGCTTCTCATTGTAGCGATGCCGTATTGAAATTCAGGCAAATCTTGTACCAGCAATCAATTCAAACGGAAAATCCTTATCCGATAGGTCATGTTCGGCCGGACACCCATCCCAACGTCTATAATCTGGTTTCAAGACTCATTTTGCTTCCCTGCAATGCCAGTTTGAAGGTTGAGCACATGCGCAAAATCGCTCGAGCTTTGGCGGCTGCCTCTGAGAAAATCAGCAAACAATACAAACAGCAAAGCGCCGGCATAATTTGATAATGTGTGGATAAGAGTTAAGAAAGCGAGGTTTTTATGTCTGTTCCAAAGCGCTGCAATCGATGTATTTTGCCCAATTCCTGCGATCTGATCCCTTTTGATTCGGATGGAACCTGCAAATTATGCAAAGCTGTGCAGACTGAAGATCCGCCGTTACAGCCGACAACCGCCCCTGTAATTTCTTTAGAGGAGCATATTGACCGAATTCGTCAAAAGGGAAAAGGCCGAAAATATGACTGCGTCGTCGGAGTCAGCGGCGGCCGCGACAGTACCTACCTGCTGTCATTATTGGTCAATAGACATCAATTGCGATGTCTGGCGGTTTATTATCGAACGCCGTTTACCTCCGAGACCATCGACACCAATATTCGCCGAATCGTCAGCCGACTTGGCGTAGACTTTGAAGAGATTCAATTGTCTCAGGAATACCACAAAAAGGTTGCCCGAAAAATGGTTTTGCTCTGGAAGAAGAAGGCGCATCGGCTCATCATCAATCTGGCCTGTGCCCCCTGTAAACTGCTCAATCGCGAAATGTACAAGATCGCCCGGAAACACAAAGCGCCGACAATTATCTATGGAACCAACATCTACGAGGCCGTTCAGATCGCCCCCGGCATCTCCAAAAAACAAACGGTCGTCCGCGGCGGAGCACAGGTGGCCAGCGTGTCTCGAAAAATCAAAAGCATGTTTTCTCTGATAGCAAGCGGCGCCAAGTTGCTCATCGAGTTTCCCGTGCTTGTCCGGTACCTGTGGCTTGGCTTTAAGTCGTCTATAATGTATATTTCTCCGCATACTCTTTATCTGAGCCTGCGTTATCCCGGCATTAAAACATTCAACTACTTCTATGACGGCCGTTGGGATGAAGCCGATTGTGAAAAGACTCTGAATGAATTGGGTTGGCAGAGACCTCCCGGCTGCAATACAAGCTGGAAAGCGGACTGTTCATTTGACGAAATCAAGAACAAGATGCTGCACCAGACCATCGGCATCACATATGCCGATGCATTTTTCAGCAATATGGTGCGAGCCGGGGTGATAAGCCGGCAGGAGGCCATCCAGCGAATTGAAACAGAAGGCAAAATTTCAGAGCAAAGGTTGCAAGAAGTGCAGGATATCCTTGAACTGGACGCTCAATTTTGGGATTAACATTTGATAAAAACTGAATCGAATCCGTCTGTTTTTGTCACCTACGGCTGGTGCCGCAGTGCGTATGCGGTAGCGGCCTCGTTGGGCCGCAAAGGACTTTCGGTTCACATCGGCGACGCTTCCTCGCTGGCGATGTCCCGGTTTTCACGCTATGCGGCCTCGTTTACACGGCTGCCGGATTTTTTTATCGAACCGGATCGGTATATTGATGCTCTGCTGGAGGCCCTTAAAAAAACGGGTTCTCAGGTTCTGCTTCCCTGTCATGAAGATGTAGGGCTTATCAGCCGATACAGGGATCGGTTCCCGGAGCATGTCCGAACATCCGTCCCTGATTGGAAAACCTATCAGTCAGCCGAAGACAAATTGAATCTGATGGAAATTGCTTCTCGCAGCGGTTGTCCTGCTCCTCAGTTCTATCCGATTCATACCCAAAAGGAATTGGATGGATTGGCGAACGAATTGAATTTTCCCATTGTCCTGAAGACTCGGATCGGAAACAGCGCCAAAGGGGTGGCTATCGCACAGAATGTGCAGGATTTAAAGAAAAAATATCATGCTTTGGTTGATACCTATCATCTGTCCGAAGATCGCTGGCCGTTTCTTCAGGAATATCTGCCCGGCAGGGCTGTCGGCGTCTGTGCTCTTTATAATCAGGGCAAACGAGTTGCCTGGTTTGGCGAGGAATATATTCGCTGTAAAGAGCCCGGACGATTTGGTACCTCGACGCTGAGGCGAACCTGGCACGATCCTGAAACAATAGAACAGGCGTTGACTGTTTTAGATGCTCTCCAGTGGCACGGCCTGGCCCATCTGGATCTGATTCAGGATCGGCAGGGAGTTTTTAAGATTATTGAGATCAATCCGCGCCCGTGGGGAGCCATGGCGCTGGCTGTGCATGCCGGGATCGATTTTCCGTGGCTTTGGTATCGACTGGCGCTGGGAGAAGCGATTGATCTTGTTTCTATAAACCCTCAAAATCTTTACTGTCGATGGATTCTTGGCGATTGTCTGGCGGTCCTAAATCGGCTCAAACAGGGCCGATTATTGGAGACGATGAATATATTTAAATGGCACAGTGGCTGCAGGCATGATGATTTTCAGATTACTGACCCACTGCCGTTTTTCTTTCAATATTTGGATTATGCGGGTAAATTCATTCGCTCTGGTGGAAATATGAATCCAGCCGCCGGCGGCATGGTCCGCTGAAGAATAACTGCCTGATAATGTATTTTTTCTTCCTGAACTCTTGATTCTTAATTAGGTTGATGATTCTCTTTTTCCTTTTCCTGTTTTCTTTCTTTGCCGCCCTGATTGGAACTCGCCTGTGTCGATCCCTCGCCCACCGATGGAGCGTTGTGGATCATCCGGACAATTCTGTCAAAACCCACATCCTCCCTACCGCTTATTTGGGCGGGGTGGGAATCTGGCTTGGCTTTCTGTCCGGTTTTCTTGGAATCTGGATAATCAAACCGGATTGGCTTTGGCAATTGAGTTCCTGGCCCGGTTGGATCGCGATTGCCTCAGCAATTATCTGTCTTGTAGGTTTGATCGACGATCTGCGGAATATTTCCCCTCTCCAAAAAATTCTTGGCCAGTCGCTGGCAGCCCTGATCGCGGCCTTTGCGATAAAGCCGGTTGTTCAGGGTGTGTTTATTGACGTTCCATCCTCAGTGTCAGCTGCGGCGGCGTTCGGTCTGCTTCTGTTTTTTGTTCTCGGCGCCTCCAATTCAATCAACTTGCTCGATGGGTTGGATGGCCTCTGCGGCGGGGCGACATTTCTGATCGCCATCGGTTTTTTTATTCTTAGCCGACTTGTCCAGTCTCCTTACTCACAAATGCAGGCAGTTCTGGCTGTTTCTTTGGCCGCAGCGGCAGGTGGGTTCCTTGTTTTCAATTATCCGCCTGCCTCCATCTTTATGGGCGATGCCGGATCTCTGCTGATCGGCCTGCTTCTGGCCTGTCAATTGACGCTGTTTTTGCTCTTGGGTCCGGCGGTCTTT
>JAKJEN010000179.1 GCA_022705405.1 Planctomycetota bacterium
CATATCCCTTGCCGTACTTTAATTGATCAAAATCGGCATTGATCCGGGCGCCGATTGGAGTGGGCTTGGTAAAATCCATCGGAGTGCCCTTGACAGGCAGGATTTGGCCTGTGGTAATCAAGCCGGAATCCACCGGCGTAAAATTGTCGGCGTTGATCGTCAGCTCATGGCCGCTGTTGTCGCCGATGCCCTGGCCGGCAAGATTAAAATACATGTGGTTGGTCAGATTGCACACAGTCGGCTTGTCTGCGGTCGCCTCATAATCAATCCGCAACTCATTCTCTTTTGTCAGTGTATAAGCGACCGTCACATCCAGTTTGCCCGGATAGCCCTCTTCCATATCGGCGCTGACATAGTGCAGAACCAGCGTCGCTCCGCCTCCGACTGCAGTAGATTTCTTGACCTCCCAGACCTTTCTGTCGAATCCATTGACCCCGCCGTGCAGGTGATTGACCCCATCGTTGGCTGCCAGTGTATATTCCCTTCCGTCCAGTGTGAATTTGGCCTGGCCAATCCGGTTGCCATATCGGCCCACAATACATCCGAAATACGGATTGGTGGACCGGTTCAGATACCCCTCCAGGTTGTCATGACCCAGCAGGATATCTCCCATTCGCCCGTTTTTGTCCGGCACGGTCAGAGAGACCACATGGCCGCCGTAGGTGATAATCTCGGCCTTAACGCCGTTGCGATTGGTCAGGGTGTACAGCCAAACGGTTTTTCCGTCCGCTGTTTTTCCAAAGGGTTTACTGTCAATCATTGCAGTCTCCTTTTTTACAGACAGGGTTCGACAGGAACAGATCAGCGATAGCGCTGCGATCAGCAAAATTCCCGTTATCAGGTTTTGATTCGTCCTTTTTCTCATGGCTGGGGCTTCCTTTCTTACACTCAAAATTGAATCCTTAATACAGTGGCCGATGGGTTCCGGATCTTTTCAATAACAGACGCAGGTTAACCGCAGAAGGGCGCTTCGACGAGATGAGACTTCGTAACATCGGGGTACGATACCCGAAAAACTTCCTGTCCTTGTAAAATTCCGTTTTGCGTTCTCCCTGCCTTTATTCCCAATGATTGACTGGATTTTTCCGGTCAATAAAAGTATGAAAGTAAGAAATGCCCCCTCGGCTGTCAAGCATAAATTTTTCAGAACCCAAAACCCTGACGCCGGCTATAAATCCGGAATTACCTCGGCCCAAAGGGCTCCTGTACTGCCCTGTTTGAAGACATAAATCAGACCCGGCTTCATCTGCCGATAGACCACATTGCCGTAAACGGCGCTGATCCCCAATGGTTCAAGACGTTTGGGATCATTGGAAAGAGCCCATATCTCTCTCCAGAACAGGGCTTTGTCCCGGAGAGTAAGGGCTCTGCAAAGGTTTGTGTACTGAGGCGGATGACTTCCCTCTTCTTCCAGCACAAATCCATCCTCCGGCGGCATCTTTTCCCCATACACCCGCCGCCACAGACAAATCGCCCGCGAACGTCCGTCCATCACCAGTTCATTGCCGAAACGAACGATCAAGGCGTCAAAATGGGCAATATCACCTTCGATTTCGACCTCTTTTTTCAGAAGCGGTTTAGACGGATCTTCCGCGGAGGTCTGAACAAATACAAGACGGGTATACTGCCTTTCTTGCCGCCATTGTTGATCCAGTACCTTTGCATATCCGATCTGTTCTTCAAAAGTAAGATTGGAAATGGCCTTCTGGAGTTCCTTGTTTTCTGTCAGCAATTGACGGATAGTCCGCTGGCTTGTATGGACATACCAAAGATACATCCCTGCCGCCGCAAGAACAACTGCCGCAAGACCTTTAACCGCTGTTTTCATACAGTTCTTATCGGCCGATAGATCGAGAAGAGTTGATTTTTCAGGCCCTTCGATGTTAGTGCATCCGAATAATCGGAATTACTTTTCCAATATTAAGGGCAGGCAGCGGCCTCAAGGTTTGGACCTTCTGCCTGCATGAAATCGATATTGGCAAGACCGCCGCTGGAGACGGCCTCAAGACGGATCTTTTTGGTTCCTGCTGTCAGCGCCACTTCAACCGATTCGGTGGTTGTCCATGTGGTCCAGGCGCCGGTCGCAGGAAAATTGACGCCTGCTGCCTCAATCACATCGTTGATAATCAGATTGGCCGGGCGGACGCTGCTGCCGTTGGCAAACCGCCACACAAAGGCATAAGTACCTGCGGCTAAGATATTGACGCGATATTCAATTGCACTTCCGACGGCGTTGGGAGTATCGATAAATCCGCTTCCGGTGTATCCGGCGTGCTTTGTGTCGATGAATCCGTCAAATGCACACAGACCGGTCTGATTTTCTTGGATGATAATGGTAGTTATCGGCAAATTCGGAGTTGCTGACTGTTCCTTTGAAAACTCAGATTCATTGGCGGAGGTATCCACGGCCGTCACAACATAGTAATAAGTCGTGCCGTTGCTGACGGTATTGTCTGTGTAGCCGGAAGCCGTCAGCAGCGTACTGTTGAGCCGAGTGTACCCGCTGCCGGAGACCGTTGAACGATAAATATTGTAGCCGCCCAAATCGATTTCGCCGTTGTCATCCCAGTCCAGCGTTGCCGTTCCGTCGCCGGCCGTCGCCGACAGACCGCTCGGCGCCGCAGGCGGCGTTTCATCTCTTTGGCTCCAGTTTCCGGCAAACACTGAAAATTCCCAAAGGGTAATGGTGCAGTCGCCGTCTAAATCCGCCTCGGCTGTCAATCCGCAATCGTCTTCCAGCCAAAGGGCGGAAAAACATTCAAGATCTTCTTTTTCTACAATGCCGTTGGCTATGAAATCGCCGTACCATCGGGCCGCTGCGGATACTTCGCCGGAAGCACCCGACTCGTTGCTGCCGGCATCGACTGCCGTAACGACATAGTAATAAATCGTATTGGCAGCCACCGTCACATCGATATAATCTGATCGGGTCAAAAGGGCGCTGTTTAACGGGGCTCCATAAGGCCCGCCGACACAGGTTGAACGATAGATGTTGTAGCCGTCCAAATCGTCTTCGTTGTTGTCATTCCAGTACAGCCGAATAATTTGATAGCCGCCCGCCGCAGACAGACCGCTGGGAGCCGCGGGGGGATAGTCAATCCCAATATATTCAAAGGCCCCAAGATCGGGAGCCGCTCCCTCATAGGGCAGACCTACATCGACTCCGACGTCGATCGCCGCACTGTTCGGCGAAAGACGCAAAAAATTCAATACCGGCAGGGAACCGTCGGGCTGACGCGGACCATCCATTCCCGTTGAATCCAGAGAAATGAAATCCTTATCGGCAATCGAAAAGCCGTTCCAGGAATTGTACTGGTCGTCGATCTGCGCATACATCAGAACCGAGCCCCGATGAGATATATTGTTGCGAAGTACATGCGCCGAATTTTGCTCGTCAAAGTAAAAATTGCGGCCGCCGTTCCGTATACAGGTACAATTATACACAGTCACGCCGGTAGTATTACCGTTTACATCGATTCCGTGATGAGGATTGTCATACGCCAGACAATGAATCAGCCGATGCGCGCCGGCGCCGGCGCCCAGTTTGAATCCGTTTCCATCTCCATTGAAACCGGATCCCGCCTCCCAGATATCGATGCCGTTACAGAAGGCCCAGCACTGATCGAACGTGACGCTTTCGCTGGGCGGATTGGTGTTCCAGCAGTCATATCCGTCATCCGAATTGCCCCAGGCCCTGCAGCCGCGAAGTATATTGCCTGTACCAAGACCGAACTTCACTGCAAATCCATCCGCGTTTTCGCCCAGATTTCCGGAATCGTAATTCTCATAGGAATCGCAGTTGAGAATCAGGTTATCGGCTGCGCCGGTATGTAATTGAATTCCGGAATCCTCATTCCAGCGTGCGACAATCAACTCGATCCGGTTTTGGGCGCCTGTAATATAGAGCCCGTTATCCCCGGCATTCTGGATAATAAAATTATAAAAATGCCAATATCTGCCGCTCAGCGAGATGCCCCGATTGCTGCCGCCGATTGGCTGTCCTGTAAAATCAAGAATTACTGTTTCATCCGGATAGGATCGCAAAGTGATTGGGTTTCCCAATGCGCCGCTTTTGGAAATCGAGATTGTGGAGGAATAATTATGCTGGCCGCCGCGGAGATAGATCGTATCTCCCGCTGAGGCCATCGTAACGGCCTTGCCGATGGTTTTATAGGGATTGCCTATAGAACCGGCTCCGTTGTCCTCTCCGGAGGGACTGACATAATACTCTGAAGCAAATAAGGATCTCGTTAAAAAAAGCAGGCAGAAAATCAGCCAATGGTTTGTGCAAAACGATGTTTTTCTCATCACCCCTCTCCTAAAAGACAATTTTAACCAAATGGGATAAATCCACCCCATTATACCGGATGCTGTATAGCCAATATAATCAATTACGATGTCTTAGTCAACAAAAATCGATCTTTTCGCTCCTGTTGCTTACTCAGCGCTCACCGGTTTTGGAATCGGTCATCCCACTGATTTTACCTGTCATCCATCCGGTTTTAATCTCTTCTCTTGGATATAGATCCGGAAAGTAGGGTTTTATGTCCAGCACAGGGCTGCCGTCAGCCATGTCCACGCCGCGAATGGACAAACGAGTTCCTTCGATTTTTGCCAATTCTACAACAGAAACTCCAATA
>JAKJEN010000017.1 GCA_022705405.1 Planctomycetota bacterium
CCGCCGCTTTGGGGGCAACCCTTCCGGCGACGGCCGTGCAGATCAGCGGGGTAAGTCCGCTGAAGGCGGTGCTGGCTCCGATGATCGTGGCCGGAGTGGGCAACCTCCTTTCTATTGTTGGAATCTTCATGGTACGCTGTAAAGAAGACGCCTCGCAGAAGAATTTGCTCCGGTCCCTGCTGATTGGCACAGCCGGCAGTTCACTCTTTATCCTGATTGCTTTGGCGATCATGGCCTTGCTCGGCTGGATTACCTGGGGCATCTTCGGAGCTGTGGTGGCCGGTCTGGCGGCGGGCGTAGTGATCGGCCAGTTGACCGAATACTATACGTCCGACGAATACGGCCCGACTTTAGGCATTGTTGAACAAACGAAAATGGGACCTGCCACGACGATTATTGAAGGATTTGCAACCGGTATGATGTCCTCAGCTTTGCCGGTGGTCACCGTTGTCATCGGGATTTTGGCAGCTTTTAGTTTTGCCGGCGGTTTTAAGGATTTCTCTTTAGGATTATATGGAATCGGCTTTGCGGCCGTTGGGATGCTGTCAACCCTGGGAATTACGCTGGCTACCGACGCATACGGGCCAATCGCCGACAACGCCGGCGGAAACGCAGAAATGAGCGGTCTGGATCCTGAAGTCCGCAAGCGAACAGACGCCCTGGATGCTTTGGGCAATACCACAGCCGCTACCGGCAAGGGTTTTGCGATTGGTTCAGCGGCTTTGACGGCGATGGCTCTGCTGGCGGCATACCTGGAAGAGATCCGCATCTGGATACAGCGTCTGGCTGGCGAGGGAGTTTATAAAGTCGGCAGCGTTGAATTTACCGCTGAATCAGTCAAAACCGCTACCATCCAGGAACTGGTTACTGCGTTTAATCTGACAATTATGAACCCCAAACTGCTGTGCGGTCTGTTTATCGGGGCTATGATGGCCTTTCTGTTCTGCGCAATGTCAATGAAGGCGGTCGGGCGTGCGGCAGGCCGAATGGTGGAAGA
This sequence comes from Planctomycetota bacterium, assembly GCA_022705405.1. Classification (GTDB taxonomy): domain Bacteria; phylum Planctomycetota; class Phycisphaerae; order Sedimentisphaerales; family Anaerohalosphaeraceae; genus JAHDQI01. The sequence continues at coordinate 998 of JAKJEN010000017.1, forward strand.
AGTTCGCCGCCAGTTCAGAGAAAAACCAGGCATTATGGAAGGCAAGGACAAACCCGATTATGCTCGGTGCGTTTCTATCTCAACAGCCGGGGCCCAGCGCGAAATGCTGCTGCCCAGTTTGCTGGCCATCATCGTACCGGTGGCGACAGGCCTTGTGCTGGGAATCTCAGGCGTTTTGGGGCTTACAGCGGGCGGTCTGACGGCAGGTTTCGTTCTGGCCGTGACCCTTAATAACGCCGGCGGGGCTTGGGATAACGCCAAGAAATATATCGAAAAAGGCAATCTGGGCGGAAAACGTTCCGATCCGCATAAGGCGGCGGTTGTCGGCGATACCGTCGGGGATCCGTTCAAGGACACCTCCGGCCCGAGTTTGAATATTCTGATCAAACTGATGACTATGGTCTGCGTTGTCTTTGCCGGCGTTGTTCTGAAATTCGCCCCGATTGTGGCCGGCTGGCTTGGAATGGGCGGAAGCTATTAAAGTTGACCCAACGAACCATTTCGGATAAAGTACAGGGGCGGCCAAGTTCGAGCCGCTCCTTTTTTTCGATACGATTTGACCCGAAGGATGGAAACCTTGGCAGAGAAGAAAGCGTCTAAAAAACCGGTCAAAAAAACCGCAAGAAAAACAGAATCAAAAAAGGCCACAACAGACCTTCAGTTTGTGCTGAAGGCCGTTCAGATCGCACGAGATCGGCGCTGCAGCGACATTGTCGCGCTGGATTTACGAGGAATCAGTCCGGCAGCGGATTATTTTGTACTGGCTACAAGCACCAGCGGCCGGCAGGCCAAAACCGTGGCCGACGAGATTTCAGAAGAGGCGCGGAAATACAATTTGCAACGGTTCGGGCGGGCCGGCTATGAGCAGGGACAGTGGATCCTGCTGGATTTTATCAACGTGGTGGTGCATCTATTTGATTCGGAGTTTCGTGAGTATTATAACCTGGAAATGCTGTGGGGAGACGCCAAGCGTTTGCCGATTGACGATTGAATATTCCATAAATGAAGAGTTTGGTACAGATTTTGGAGGACAGGATCAGCCAGTCGCTGCGGACGGCTACTGGTCTGGATGTCTGTCCGGCGCTGGTAGCTCCCTCGAAAAGTCCCCAGTTTGGAGATTATCAGGCCAATGGAGTCATGGCGGCGGCCAAACAAATCGGAGTCAATCCAAGGCAATTGGCCCAGCAGGTCGTTGCGATTCTGGCGATTGAGGATCTTTGCGAAAGTCCGCAGATCGCCGGGCCGGGATTTATCAATCTGCGACTGAAAACCTCGCTGCTGGAGAAACGGCTGCTGGGGATGTTTACCGACAAGGCGCGCCTGGGCATTGATAAAACACGAACACCCAAAACGATTGTTGTAGATTATTCCGGGCCTAACATCGCCAAAGAAATGCATGTCGGACATTTGAGAAGCACAATCCTGGGAGACTGCATCAGCCGGTTACTGGAATTTGAGGGTCATATTGTTATCCGGCAAAATCATATCGGCGACTGGGGAACGCAGTTCGGAAAAGTGATCCTTGCCTTGTGGCATCTTTGCATGGCACGGAAGCGGGGTTTGAATACCATTCAAACCGATCAGAAATATCTTCTGGAACATTCAGAAGATGCGGAGGCGATCAAGGCCTATTGCAGGAACATACGAGATCGGCACGAACAAGATTATGAAGAAGATAAAAAAAATGTACGAGGAGACGGAGAATTATATTTCGGCCCTTTTCTTGAATTGCTGCCGACAATCAAAGAGCAGATATGGCCGCAACTTTTGGAGGCCTACCAATTTGTCAATACCCTTGAAGAATTATCGGAGAATCTGGGGCTGACGATCCTTACACGAAAGATAAACAACGGCCAATCCGAGTATATATCCATTCCTTACGAATCGCTTTCTCGCCATATTACGGCAATGCTGCAAAAAGGCGGGGCTGAAAACAGCCAGGAGCTGAATGCGTGGAAGTGCATTAAAGAAATTACCCTCGCCCATTGTTCAGATATTTATAAAACGCTGAACAGTAAACTTACTGCCAACGATGTGCGAGGAGAAAGTTTTTACAATCCCTTTTTAGCAAATGTGGTAAAGGAACTACGGGACAAGGGGTTGGCTGTGGAATCGGAGGGGGCGATTTGTGTGTTTCCGGAAGGGTTTGTCAATAAAGAGGGGGCGCCTTTGCCGTTTATCATTCAAAAATCGGATGGGGCGTATTTGTATGCAACAACGGATCTGGCGGCGTTGCGGTTTCGGATAGAGGAGTTGAAAGCCGATCAGATTATCTATGTGACCGACGCTCGGCAAGCGTTGCATTTTCAGATGCTGTTTGCTGCGGCAAAGGCGGCGGGCTGGACAGACAGGCAGGTGGATCTGATACATGTGACCTTTGGGACGATGCTGGGGGCGGACGGTCGGCCGTTCAGGACGCGGGAAGGCGGAACGGTTAAACTTCAGGATTTGCTGGAGGAGGCGGCCGAGAAAGCACGGGCTGTTGTAGAGGAAAAGAATCCGGATCTGCCGGAATCGCAGAAGGTCCAAATCGCCCAGGCCGTAGGGATTGGAGCGGTCAAGTACGCAGACTACTCAAATAATCGAGACAGCGATTATGTCTTTAGTTTTGATAAGATGCTGGCGATGGATGGAAATACCGCTCCCTATATGCAGTACGCCTACGCCCGGATTCGATCCATTGAGCGCAAATCGGAAGGCAAGGAGGTGGATATCGAGCGCGAACTGAGGGAGATTCATAAAACGCTTGCTTTGGTAGATTCATCCGAGATTGATCTGGCCAAAAAACTGATTCAGTACGATCAGGCGATTGAAGCGGCGGCCTTGCAAAACAGGCCCAACTACCTGACATCCTATTTGTATGACCTGTCGCAGACATTCAGCCGGTTTTATAACGCCTGCCCTGTATTGCAGGCCGTCGACAACCGGCGGCCCACCCGACTGCTGCTCTGTGATCTTACGGCGCGGGTCATCCGACACGGCATGGAGGATTTGCTGGGGATTACAATGCCCCGGCAGATGTAATCCTTTGCGCGATCCGGATTATTGATCGGTATAACCTGTCCGCATCTTTTTAATCCGGACATCTTTATCAAAAAACGTCTTTGGATTAGTATTCACGAATTTCTGCCTCGCCCGAATAATTTTTTGCCGTATTTGACACATTATGTCAATTCTTTTCCTGTTGACATAATATTGGTACGGCTGAGTTTGACCCCCTTCAGGCATGTCATCCGATTGGCCAGAGATTGGATCTTGCTGACCTTTCCCTTGAGAATAATTATCTCCAGGCAATTGTGATGGTCCAGATGGATATGCGTGGAGGTGATAATCTGCAGCAGGTGATCATGCTGAAGATGGTTGAGCCGTTCCAAAAGATTGGAAGCGTGGTGATCATAAACCAGCAGAATGGCCGCTACCGCATCGGCGGTTGGATTGGCCGTCTGCTCCTGGTCCAGCCGAGCGCGGATCAGATCGCGGACGGCTTCGGAGCGGTTGACATATCCCTGCTTTTCAATCAGGGCGTCAAACTGGTTCAGCAGATTCTGATCCAGCGACACCCCGACCCGTTCAAGCACATTTTTCATGGGATTCCTTTTCCACAGGCGATACACAATAGATATAAACCAGCGGCTGGGTTCCTGTATTGCGAATATCATGCTGGGTCTGGGGCGGAAAGTACAGAATTTTTCCTACGCCGACCTCCATGGATTTCTGGCAGGATCCGCAATAGGCCGTACCGACGCCGGTAAGAAATACCAGCTGCTCTTCATGGTCGCCTGTGGTATGCTGACCGCAGGACTGGCCGGGGTCGAGGTGTACCCGACCGGACCGCATTCCGCGCGTTTGGGGAGCGCCTCTTAACAAGGGCTGGTATTCCGACGAATCGACAAGTTCCATTACAACGGGCTTTAGTTCCATAGCTGCCTTTCTAATATCAATGATTAAAACAAGTTACAAAAGTTCTCATAATTCAGAATTAATTTTGTTTTTTGGTTGACACAATAGCACAAATCCGGTATTTTTATGCACGTAGCACGAATATACCAATCTTATGCGCGTTTGAAAAGGAAAATATTATTTTTTTTAGAGAGGTCAGTGATGAGAAAAATGATTTGGATTTTTGCTATCGTGTGTACCGTTATTTCGATATCGCTGGCTGATGATGAGCCGACAGTCGGCATAGTCAGCCACAGGGAACTTCAGGCAATCGATTCTAACGGGAAAGGGACCTATGAAGCAACCGACAAAGTGGTTGTGGAGGGTATTGTATTAAATGCCCCTGAAATGATTCTGAACCCCACTCCGGGCCTTGGCTTTATGGGAGGGCAGTGGCAAATTTATATTCAGGGAGAAGGCGAGGATCATGCCGGAACGGCCGTGTGGTATGGACAGTACTACAATAGAGTAGGAGGATCCGGCGAATATACAAATCAAGAGTTGATAGAGGAAATGTGTCGAATTAATACGGATCCGGATACCGGATATATCTTTAATCCGGGCGATCGGGTGCGGGTAACCGGCTGGTATAAATTCTATGGCGGAAAAATGAATATCAACGAAAAACATGTAGCAGGTTCTCAATACGACTTTTCGATCGAATTGATCAAACCTGCTGTTGGACTGCCAACCCCGGAATCGATCACACTTGAGGGTCTGAAACACGCGGATAACAGTTTTATTTATGATCCTAATCGGCTCTATGGATGTGAATATTATCAGGGTTGTCTGGTGCGGATCGAGGGAGTTAAGATCGACGACCCGCAGTCCTGGGGACCCGACCAGACATTGACGGTTTCGGATTCAAGCGGGCGGAATTTTCAAGTAAAACTTGGAATCGGCCGCGGGTTTTTAAGATACAGCGCTCCTACAGGATGGATTGACGTGATTGGTATTTTCGATCAGGAAGCGCCGGGCAGCGGACCCTATAATATTGGATACCGGGTGTGGGTCCCCAACTACGACGGCAACGGACTGGTTCTGACGGATCGGGGATATCAGCGAGGCAATCTTCCCGGCGATATCAATGGTGATTATTCCGTAGATCTGCTGGATTTGGCGGAATTATCAGAAAACTGGCTGCGCAGCGTGCCGGGTTTGATTGATTGTCTATAAACCAAAGGAAGCCATGTTTTTCGAATGAAAAAGGCCTTTACTTTGCTGGAATTGCTGGTTGTCATTGCCCTGATTGGGCTTTTGACGGGAATTGCCGTGTTCTCTCTGCGGGAAGCGCGTCTGCGGGCCAAAATACTCGTTGTCAATTCTGATCTGCGGCAGGTCGGCCTTGCGCTTGAGTGCTACTTTATGGATCACAAAAAGTATCCGCCGACGCGGGAGGACTGCAATGCCGGATCGCTGGAGGCCCATCTGTATCAACTGCCTAAGGAACTGGGCGAGGGGAACTATCTGCCGGCCCCCTCGCCCGGTCAGCCCATGGCCATTATGATGGAAGATAAATTCCATCCGGGTCATACCTACAAATACCGAAGTGTGGGAGAGTGCATTCGGGATCGCAACATAATTGACCGATGGATCAAAACGCAGTTATGGGTGCCGGACGGGTTTCCCGCCGTCAGCAGTCTGGACAAGTCCAAGGGGCAATGGTATTCGCAGATACAGGAATCGCCGGTAGTCTGGACGGTGTTCAGCTTGGGGCCGAACTTTGATGAACCATGGGTCTGGAACAACCTGAGGAGCCAGTATCCTGTGCCGCGAGAAACATGGTACAACCACAGGCAAAAACACGGGTTTCTTGTTCGGCTGCGAATGAACAACGGTCATGAACACGGTTCTTTTGAAGGGAATCCATGACCAATCGGCCCCACAAAGGGTTTTGGGGGATTGCAGCACTGCTTGCTGTTTTAGGATGCGGACAAAAGCAAGAATCCTCCCAGCGGCCTGAAATCTCAGTGACCAATACGTATCTTCAGTCGGCTGTAGCAGACCTGACCGGCGGGCAGATACCGATTTTTTGTCTGACTCCGCCCGGAATGTGTCCGGGACATTTCGATCTGTCGCCGGAACAAATTCAACAGCTTCTGGGCAGCCGCATCCTGTTTCGATTTGACTTTCAGGGAGGGCTGGACGACAAACTGCGGCGAATGGATTTGCAGGTGGTTCCCATTCAGGCCCGCGCGGGGTTGTGTATCCCGCAAACATATCTGGATACCTGCCGAGATCTGCTAAATCGCCTGTCCGCTGAGTTTCCTGAAATGGCGAATTCATTCGCAAAACGATTTGAGGCCCTGGAGGCGTCCCTGCTGGAGGTTTCAGCAGAAATAAGAAGCCGGGTTGAAGAAGCAGGGCTAAAGGGCCAAACCGTTCTGGCTTCCGGTCATCAGGTTGAATTTGCCCGCTGGCTGGGGCTGGAGGCGGCGGCCGTCTTTCAAGGGGCTGATAGCATGACCCCTTCGCAAATTGCGCAATGCCTTGAGGCAGGCCGACAGGCGAAGGTTAAAATCATTATCGCCACTCTTCAAGAAGGCGCCGAACTTCCCCGGCGGCTGGCCGAACAGCTAAATGCCCGGCTGGTCGTATTCAGCAATTTTCCCGATCTTGCAACTGACGCTGAAAGCCGGTTTGTTCAGATGCTGCAAAATAATATCAATGCTCTGATTCCATAGGCAGATAACCGGATGAACCCTTCCGTTGTACTGTCTGATATTCTCGTCCGCCGGGGAGTCCATGCGATCTTGCAGATCGATCAACTTACCCTGGCGGCCGGAAGTTTCACCGGGCTGATTGGGCCGAACGGAGCGGGAAAAACGACTTTTTTGAAATTATGCTGCGGGCTGATCAGACCCAATCGAGGAACCGTCTTTTTTGATAATCAGCGGATCTCGGACAGCCCTTTTTGGCGTATTCCTCATTATCGAAAATCGATCGGATACATCCCTCAACAGGCCGAATACAACGCGCATCTGCCGTTTACGCTGCGGGAGGTGACGGCGATGGGACGGCGATCCTTAAAGCCCTTGTTTTCCCGGCTTAATAGGACCGATTACGAAAGGACGGACTTTTGGCTTGAAGAAATGGGCCTCTATGAGCGGAGAAACCAGACGTTTCGGTCGCTTTCCGGCGGCCAGCAGCAAAAGGCCCTGATCGCCCGCGCAATGGCAGGAGAACCCCGTCTTCTTCTTTTGGATGAGCCGGGGGCCAATCTGGATCCGAGTTGGAAAATCCAGCTGCGGGAGATTCTGGATCGCCTTTATTGTACCTATTCGATCACTGTGCTGCTGATTTCTCATGAGTTGGATCTGATCGGGGACAGTTGTGAGCGGATGATTCTTTTGAATCAAGGCCGGATTGCCGCGGAGGGCCCCCGCAGGGAAGTTTTGCAATCTCCATTTGCACTGCAATGGTTCGGACAGCGGCCCGCAACAGAAGGAAAAGGGTAAACTATGGATGCCTATTTTATCCCCATTGTACTGACAGGGGGCTTTACCGGAATTGCGATTGGCCTGCTGGGAGTGTTTATCGTTGGCATGCGGATGCCTTTTATCGGCAGCTGCATTTCACATGCGGCAATGGTAGGCGCAGTGTATGCATCGCTTTGGAATCTGAACCCAACCGCCGGCGCCCTTTTGCTTTCGGCGGGGACCTCCGCCGCAGCGGCCTTTCTGCCGCCCTCTCGAAAGAGTCTGGATGCCAATACAGGGCAAGCCGCGGGATTGGCTTTTATGATGGGGCTTGTGTTTCTGGCCGTGGGACTTGAACAGGGCAGCCGCAACGAAATGCTGTCGCTTCTGTGGGGCAACGTCCTGTTTGCCGACTGGAAAACAGCGGGACTTACCGGGGCTTTGATGGTTTTGCTTGTTGGGTTTACGGCATTGTTTAATCAGGAATTAAAGTCGATTTTATTCAGCCATTCTTTGGCGGCGGCGACCGGACCTTATACCAAAACGATTTATTTTTTCTTTCTCCTTCTTTGCGGAGTGATCCTGGCTGTGACTCTCAAGGCCGTGGGTGGCCTGCTGATTTTTAGCCTGCTGGTCTGTCCGGCGGCGGCGGCCTATCAGATTTGCCGAGGGTATAGAGCGGTCGTGCTGACCTCTATGCTGTTTGGTCTGCTGTCAACAACGCTGGGATTTTGGATTTCTTATGCAGTAAATTTGCCAACCGGCGCCTGTACAGTCCTCGTCAGCGCCTTCCTCTTTGCCGCCTCATCTTTTTTTTCTTTCTATCGAAACCGAGAATAAAAGCAAATTGTTGCTAATCAAAAAAAAGAGGGGAAATCTCTATTGATTTTGCTATGCTGGATTTATATTGTTATGTAATCCTGATACTAAACAAAACGTTCTTATCAATATTCTACAGAAGGAAAGGATTGCCTGTGAATAAAACGGATTTAGCGTTTCGACTGATTTTGACAGCCGGACTGTTCTCAACTGCCGCAGCCCGGCAAACAGACACTCTTTGGCAGCAGGAAACGTTGACTGGCGGTTTTTGGGGGCTAAATGATCTATTGGAGCCATCCGGGGCAGATTTTGCATTCAGCATTACCAATATTTACCAGCAGAACGCCCGCGGCGGAACCAGCGCCCACCGCAAACAGGGCCGCTGGTCGGGAAGTTTTGATCTGGAGATGACTTTAGATCTGAGCCGTCTTGCAAATCTTGAGGGCGGATCGGTCTATATGCTTTCGGAGGGGACCTGGTCGCGCAAGGACATTGATGAGACATCGATTGAATCGCTGTTCGGCGTCAATGATGATTTTGCCCCTCGTCAGGCATTGAACATCATTGAATTGTGGTATCAGCAAAACCTTTGGGACGATACCCTGCAAATTCGAGTCGGAAAGCTGGATATGACCGGCGGATTTGAACATCAGGGATGTCCGGTTTCCTTTGACTGCAACCGATATGCCAACGATGAGAATACACAGTTCCTCAATTCGGCATTGGTGAATAATCCGACCATTCCTTTTCCGGATTATGGAATTGGGGCCATTGTACACTGGAATCCGACCGGGTTGTGGTATTTTTCTATCGGGGCCGCCGATGCACAAGCGGATAAACGGGAGACCGGGCTGAATACCACATTTCATAGTGAGGATTATTTTATTTATATGGCTGAAACCGGCATCACTCCGCAAATACAAGGCGCCAAAGGTCCGCTTCAGGGGGCTTATCGGGCAGGCCTTTGGTATGATCCACAGCCCAAGCCCAGCCCGGACCAGAACCGCTATTACCGGGACGACAGCGGCTTTTATTTGAGTTTTGACCAGATGCTGACCAAAGAGAACAGCGAACCGGAAGATACCCAGGGACTGGGAGCGTTTTTTCGATATGGGTATGCACACGGCCGGTGCAACGCCGTAACCAACTTTTACAGTTTCGGCCTTCAGTATGAGGGTTTATTTGACGGCCGAGATGCGGATGTGCTGGGACTGGGCTATGCAAACGGAATCCTGACCGAAAGATCGGCAAGTCCTTTTACAAAGGACTATGAAAGCGTAATCGAACTTTATTATTCGGCGCAGGTGACCGGCTGGATGAATGTTACGCCGTCAGTCCAGTACGTTGCCAATCCCGGCGGAGTCAGCGGAACAAGCGATGCGCTGGTTTTCGGGGTGCGAACGCTTGTAACGTTTTAACTGGCCGATTGCATCTGCGGAGATCTTTATCCATCAGCAATGATGCCGTCGCTGCGGCAGTTGGCGGAAGGCGATAGATCCCGACCAAAGATTATACCAGACGAGCCGTGATAATCAGTACAAGACCAACGATATAAAGCAAGAACTTCAGCATCCGCAAAGGTTGTGTTCCCTTCCGGGCGTCCTTAAACTCACGCCAGATAAAAACACACCAAAAGACGGCTATCATCGTGGCGCCTTGCCTCAGCCCATATGAGATGGCAAAACGCCTCTTCTTATTTGTTTGTTTTTATAAATTCATCCACTTCGCTTTTTGTCGGCATCGAGGACTGGGCCCCCAGCCGGGTCACGCTGATGGCTGCTGCAGCATTGGCAAACAGGGCCGCATCCCGAAGCGATTTACCTTCGGCAATACCCAGCGCCAAGGCGCCTGTAAAGGCATCTCCAGCGGCAGTACTGTCAACGGCCTTGACCTTATAAGGTTTGATATATTCTGCCGATCCCTTGCCCGCCAAGAAAAAACCCCTGTCGCCGAGTGTGATAAGAACCTGTTTAACGCCCTGAGACAACAAAGATTTGGCCGCTTTTTCCGCGCTATCCGGATCCTTCACTGAAATACCGGTCAGTGTTTGGGCTTCAATTTCATTGGGCTTGAGAATGCTCACTCGGCTCAGTAATGCAGGGCTTAACGGGCGGGCCGGCGCCGGATCCAGAATAAACGGCACCCCGTTTTCGCCAGCCAGTACGGCCGCGCGTTCAACTGCCTCCATGGGCACCTCAAGCTGGGCTACTACCGCTGAGGCGCCGGCGATATCTGAGCGGGCCTTATCTATATCGGCGACGCTTAGGCGGCCGTTGGCGCCGGGCACTACGATGATGAAATTTTTCCCTGCCTCATCAATGGCGATCAGGGCAATACCCGAAGGCGCCCCCTCCAATTGTTGGATATGCTTTGTAAGGATGCCGACACGTTTGAAATTTTCCAGAGACTGAGACCCAAATAAATCGTTGCCCAACCGAGCTACAAAAATGACCTGTCCGCCCAGTTTGGCCGCCGCAACCGCCTGATTGGCTCCTTTCCCGCCGGGGACCATAAAAAAGTCGGTTCCCATCAGGGTTTCTCCACTGACGGGAATGCGGGGGGTGCGAGCCACCAGATCCATGTTACTGCTTCCTACAACAACGATCGGTTTCATAAATAGACTCCAGGTATGAGTTGGTTTCTTATCATTTTGAGTGTCCGCATATGAATCCACATACTACATCGAAAAAGTCGGCATTGTAAGAGAAATTTATAGAAATCATTGCAAATAATGCCGTTAAATGATATGGTATTCCTCAACCGAAAAGGATTGTCAACTATCTTGGATCGGGATTCTGGAGAGGTGTCGGAGCGGCTGATCGAGCTGGTTTCGAAAACCAGTGTGCCCCTTGGGGCACCGCGGGTTCGAATCCCGCCCTCTCCGTTTTTTGGGCCTTCAAACTGCTCCTTTTTGCAGGTTCTTTTTTATCTCCTCAAATGGTTTCAGCAAAGCGGAGCGGACTAAGTCTTCTTCTTTTGCCTTGGCCAAAACAGTGACCTCGTCCCATCCCTGCAACCGGGTAGAACCCTTCGGGACGATTACCTCCTGATCTCGCGTTATAAGACAGATAACCGACCCCGGCGGCAGCTGCAGCTGACTGATCGTCGGACCGGCTGCCCCCCTTGGATCGGGTAAATCCACTACGAAAAGATCCAGATCGCTGGGAGCCATGGTGAACAGTTCGAGATTATACGGCGGGATCGGCCGCGAGGGGACGGAAAGACCGAGCCGTTTGGCCAAGACGCCCAACGTAGAGCCCTGCAGCGCTATCGACAGCAATACCGCAAAAAAGACGAGATTAAAAATATCCTGGCCGACTCCAAGACCGGCTGTGGCCGGATAGGTTGCCAGCACAATCGGCACCGAGCCGCGAAGTCCCGCCCACATCATAAAGAGCTGATGCTTCCACGGGATTTCCATTCCGATGGTTCCCAGCCACACCGCCGCCGGCCGAGACACAAAGGTCAGCACTAAAAACAGAACAATGCCATCCACCCACAGCGCAGACCATTCGTGCGGAAATACCAGCAGGCCCATCAGAGCAAACATTCCGATATTGGACATAATGGACAGGGCGGATGTAAAATTTGTCACTCCCTGCTTGTGTACAAAGGCATGATTGCCCACAATATAACCGGCAATAAAGACCGCCAGCATCCCGCTGGCATGGATTAATTCGGCTGTGCCGTAGATTAACAAGATAAAACCAAACGACAGTACATAATAATAGCCGCGATCCTGCAGGCGAAGGCGATTGAAAAGCCAAAGCATGAGACGGCCTGAAAGCCAGCCGAATACCGGAGCTGTAAAAAATTTCCAGCAAAAGGTCAACAGGATCACGTACCATCGGGCCTGAACGCTGAAGGCAAAACTGTCCACGGCTATCACCGTCAGCAAAACCGCCATCGGATCATTGGCGGCGCTTTCAACCTCCAGCATGGATCTTAGTTTCAAAGACAAAGACTGACGGCGCAGGATGGAAAAGGTTGCGGCGGCATCGGTTGATGAAATGATTACCGCCAAAAGAAGAGATTTTTCAAGCGGCCAGTGCAGGATTCCCCATAGGACGCTGAATGTCATTACAGCGGTTAACACCACTCCCCATGTCGCAAGGCCGCCGGAGGGCAGCGCTACGGTCTTAAAAATCTCCCGTTTGGTAGAAAAACCGCCCTGAAATAAAATAAAAACCAGTGCGATATTGGCGACCTGGTTAGCCAGGTTAATATCGTTGAAATACCACAGATTCAGGACGTCGCTTCCAAAGACGATTCCCGCACCCATGGCAACGAGGATAATCGGCACGCTCCAGCGGTCCAGCCATGCCGCCGCCAGTACCACCGCAATTAAAAGCGTTGGCGCAACTAAATAAATAACATACATAGCAATTTTTCTTTATACAACTAACGGCTCATTTTATACGTGTTCTCAGAATCAAACAACCGAGTCGGCAGTATGGGGAGATATATACAAGATTTTACTCCTCTAATCCAATCAAATTTTGTTGTTATCTATTGGCCGGAGGAAAGATAGTGTAAGGATGCAAGAGCAAGAATCCTTGAAATATATGCATAAAAGAGTATGCTTGTTTAGTATGGCAATCTTTATTTTTTGATATTCGGGTATTGTCTCTTGAAAAATATTAAATTTTATAGAAAAAGACGTAAGTTGCTATTATAACAATGTTTATATTTTTATACATAATGAATTTCAGTTGCATTGCCAATATAAACTTACAGGCCTGTCGTCAGGAGGTCAGATATGGAGCAGATTGAGCGGCCCTCTGTCAGCGTGATTGAACCAGTCGGCAAGGCGATTGAGAAAACCAAAGAGATACTTTTGCGACCCTTCGACTTAAAAAAATGGGGTGTAATTGGATTTTGTGCCTGGTTGGCGGCGCTCGGAGAAAGCGGCGGAAGCGGCAAATGGGGAAGATTCTGCACCGCCGACCAGAACAGATGGCCTGATGCGTCGGAGATCGGGATTTGGTCGGCGAGCAATCTCTTTTGGCTGATTCCTGCGGCCGCTGGGGTTGTTATCTTTATAATCCTTCTTTCCATCGCGCTGGCCTGGCTGCGAAGCCGGGGCAAGTTTCTGTTTCTACACTGTGTAGCTCTCAACTGCGCTCAGGTTGCATTGCCCTGGAATATATACAGCCAGCAGGGTAACAGTCTGTTTTTGTTCAAATTGGCGACAGGCCTAATAGCCCTGTTCTGTTTACTTCCTATTTTAGCGCTGGCTGGCGTTTTGTACTGGATGATCGGCAAAGTCCATATCCTTCTGTTGTCATCTACGATATTCCTGCTTCTGATACTGTGCATTGGTTTGGGAATTATTTTTAAATTTACCAATGACTTTGTAGTACCGATCATGGCTCTTCGGAATTGTCGGGTAATGAAGGCATGGCAAGAATTTTATGAACTTATGAGAAATTACAAATGGAATTTTTTTGTTTACCTTTTATTTCAGATCGCACTCGCCATGGCTCTGGCTGTGATCGGATCGCTGGCAACTCTTTTAACCTGTTGTTTCTGCTTTACTGCATGCATTCCTTTTGCAGGAACTTATATCGCCGCGGTTATTCTGCTTCCGCTGGGGGTATTTGCCAGATCGTACTCCCTGTACTATCTGGCCCAGTATGGCGAAGCGTATAATGTATTTGCCCCAGCGCCAGCGATTCTCTTGCCGCCTGAGACCGACAGTTTTAGCGGCGGCAATGGAATTTGAAATGACAGAGATGAGATAAATGCCTTTGAAGAGACGACATCGATATATCCTGCTGGCAGTAGGGATTTACTGGCCGCTGATCTTCTGGCTGACACATATCCCAGTTCCGGCTCTGGCGCGACTCAGCGGAATGTCCGACAAAACAATGCATGTCCTTGCCTATATGGTGCTGACATTCCTTTTGTGGCTGGCTGTCAACCCCTATGAAAAAGCGACCTGGAAACGGGCTTCCTTCTGGGCGATCCTGTCGGCCGTTCTTGTGTATGCAGCCATTGATGAAATTCTTCAGGGGCCGGTCGGGAGAGGAACAGATTTCATGGACTTTCTGGCCAATCTTTTTGGGACTCTGCTGGCGATGGGAATTTTGTCATTTTTGAGTTTTTGGCCCGCTTTGCTTATGATTTCAGCTATTTTTATTTTTGTGATCCAGAATTTGTCCAATCTGACGCTGCTTTGGCCGCAGTTCCACTTGAATACAGTATTTCATTTTTCGGCCTATGCGGCGTTCAGTTTGCTGTGGATGCATTTTCTGATTCGCAAACGGCCGGACCAGCCGGTCTTCAAATGGCTGACCGAAGGGGTTGCAGTTCCCCTTCTGCTGCTGGCGGCAGTTTGTGCAGGCAGCCCGATCCGGGGAAAGGAAATTTTTCTTATTGATATCTGCACAGCGGCCTTTTCTATTACCGCTTCAGTTTTGACTTCTTATGCGGTTCTGTTTCGCAAAAGGTCGGCCGACTCATTTCTCGAATGAACCGGTCTATTCCGGGCCATAGAGATGATAGGGCTGATCGGCCCTGTAATCCTGTGTGATCTCTTCGTAATCGTCCAGCCAGCAGGCCTGGGGATTGGATCGACAGATCAGAATACGGCCGCTGTCTTTGTCATCGGCGGCGCGGTGGTACTTAAAATAAGTATATTCGTCCGTCCTGCCGATAATCTCCAGTTTACCTGTGGAATGAGACATGACAAACCGAAGCCGCTTGGCCAGACCGGAAACCATGGCCTTGGCATGACCAAGGATGTCATAACCCTCCTCAATCGGGACCGTATAAGCGCGATTGCCGAGGGCAGGACGGCACTGGAAGAGATAATACGGGACGATGCCCGCAAATGAACACCTCCGCATCAGTTGTGCCAGCACAGATGGTTTGTCATTGACTCCGCGAATCAGGGGGCTTTGATTGCATAGAATCGCCCCGGCTTTCTGCAAGCGATGCACGGCTTCCAGTGCCGGAGTTGTCAGCTCCCTCGGATGAACAAAATGGGTCATGATGTAGATCTTTTTGTCAGGCAGACAATATCTGCCAAGCATAAGCGGCAAATCGGGATCGTTTAGGATCCGATAAGGATTAAAAACCGGAACGCGGGTGCCGATCCGGATGATCTGGACATGAGAAATCTCTCGCAGAGGACCGATGATTTTTTCAAGTTTACCGGTAGTCAGGACCAGCGGATCGCCGCCGGTTAAAAGGATATTGGTGATTTCTTTATGATTTCGGATGTAGTCGATTGCAGCCGGAAGATCGCGCAGGACATCCTTTTGGGGATGGATGAAAACGCGCTTGCGGAAACAGTAGCGACAGATCCCTTCACAGACATTGCTGACCAGCATAAGGGCCGTGGTGTTGTATTTGTGCTCCAGTCCGGGCAGAATGGTATAATTTTGTTCGTTCGACGGATCCAGACGGCCCCAGGACTCGAGTTCATCCAGATCCGGAATAATGAGCCGCCGGATCGGGTCGGCCGGATCGTCCCAGTTGATCAGAGACAGGTAATAATCATTGGCGCGAAAAGAATATTGTTCGGCAACCGGATATAAAATCCCTTTTTCCTTGGCGGATAACTGCGGAAGATCTCGAACATCCGTGTAATAGTACAGTTTGCGTTTTTTCATTCGATTCCTGTCTTTATTTGCATAATTGACCCCGTGCTCAGAAACAGTATATCAAAAAAACATCCGCGCCGCCAACCAAAGTTAAAAAATCATAGGATTTTTCAGATCAAAATAGCGGAGTTTTTAAAACCCGCCGATGTGACGATTTATTGAATATTGAACTCCGATGTCTTTGGGGGCTGTATGAAACGGCCGCAGGATGGACATGGCGTTTTTTTATTCGATTCAGCAGGGATATAGACAATCTGACCGCATTGACACAAAATTGCCAGATTATTTTGCTTCATTGGTAAAATCGGTTTTTCTTTTTGTTCGTTGAGATCTGTATCCGGCGTTTCTGTTTTAATAGAGAAGTCTTTAAGTTCCAGCGATTCTTCATTTCGTTCCTGCTGTTTGCGAACACTCCAGGAGGATTGCCAGTATCGATCTTCCGGATGACTCTTTTTGAGAACCTGCCAGAGGGTACGTTCATCCGGATGGGATTGGATAAGGTTGGTCTTCTGCAGCAATCCGATATAGAGCATTCCCAGCCCAAAAACCGCCAGGGAAAACAGACAATTCCAGTACCATCCCAGGAACAGAGAAAGCAGAATATCCGCAAGCAGCCAAAACGCTACAAACCAGAATCCCATCATAGAAAATCCACGAAACGGAGGGAGTATTAAAAAACAGTCAATTGTATGTTCAGGACACAAGACCAGATACGCACCTGCAATGCCGTTGATAATCCAGCTTAAAAACCAGACCATAACAGAATAGGATCTAAACCTTGCTTCAAGCGCAACGAAGACGGCGTACAACCCGACCAGAATCAGAAGCCAAGCCATATAAAGAAGATTTCCGATCTTCATACAAAGCGCATTGCCCAATGTCCAGAGCACAGCGACAGACCACAGCAGATAAAGAAACAGAACCAGAGAACTAACTTCTATTCTAATAAAGAAAATTTGATTCATCTCCGGAATAGTTTCCGTTCTAATCATGTCAAATGTTAAAAACACAAGCACAGGAAAGCCCAGGTAGGCCAGCCATGGACGATATTCGGGATAAACATCGCTGCGATACGGCAGGAACATAGACATTCTCCCCTTTCAGTATTATTTTTTACCTTTTGGGACAGATTCCGCTATGGCTCATCTAAGGTTCCTTTTTTGATAATCTGGTCTTTCATAAAAGACGGGTGCGTAGCGTTGTTGATCGCTGATTCATAGGTGATTTCACCGGCCTCATACAGTTCCAACAGCGAATCGTCAAGGGTATGCATTCCCTTGCGCCGCCCGGTCTGGATAACGTTGAGCAACTGATGAAACTCATGCTCTCGGATATGCCGCTGGGCGGGGGCATCCACCAAAAGTAATTCAGTGGCTAACACCCTTTTTTTACGGTCCGCCGAGGGGATCAGACGCTGGGCCAGTACGCCCCTGAGAGAATTGGCCAGTTGCGCTATGATCTGGGGCTGCTGTGTGTCGGGGAAAACAGACACAATCCGTTCGATGGTTTGAAATGTATTGGGAGTATGACAGGTAGCGATAACCAGGTGGCCGGTTTCGGCGGATGTAAGGGCCGTGGCCGTGGTATCCAGATCCCGCATCTCGCCGACGCAGATCACATCCGGATCCTGGCGGAGAACATGGATGAGGGCCTTGGCAAATGACTTTACGTCCGTATGCAGTTCCTGCTGAATGATAATCGCTTTTTTCTGGGAATGGACATATTCGACCGGATCTTCGATGGTAATGATTTTACAGCGCCGCTCGCTATTGATCAAATCGATCATATAATTCAGGGTGGTTGTTTTTCCGCAGCCGGTTGGGCCTGTAATCAAAACCAATCCGCTGCTCAGGCGCGACAGATCCTCTATCTGCACCGGAAGCCGAAGTTCTGCGCGGGTTTTAATCTGATCCATGACCGGCCGGAGGGCCATTTCGGGATTGCCGGCCTGATAATAAATCGAAACTCGAAAACGCCCGAAGCTTTCATGAAAGACGCTGCAGCAGAGCATCCACTCTTGTTCAAAAATCCGGATTTGTTCTTCCTGCAGAAGGCTGTAGCACATCCTCTTGCTGTCCTGGCGAGACAGGGGCGGAGCATCAGCCAGGATGATTTCGCCATGGATGCGAAACAAAGGCGGAAGGCCGGCAACAATATGGATATCCGACGCGTTGGAGCGCCGGGCTAAAGACAGAATCCGCTGCATTTCCGTGGTGATAGCCATATATTACCTCGCAAATATACGACGCCAGACTTTTGTGACCAGTCCAATTCTTTTAAGTCGATCCAGTTCGGCCTTGGCAAGCGCCCAATGGGGCCGTATATACAGGGCCTGCTGCAGAGAGACCTTCGCATTAGGAAAACCCAACCGAGCCAGACAGCGTCCCAGTTCATACCAACAAAGAGCGGATTTAGGCCAGATACGCACTGACTGATCGAGTATTTCTTTGGCCGAGGCATAGCGTCCATAGCGAACAAAAATCCGCGCCGCCTCCAGACGAACCAGATCAGCTGAGGAACCTGCCCCAATCAACGCCTTGTGGAGGCATTCTTCTGCAATTCGGCTTTTGCGCTGCATAAGTACCTCGGCCCGCGCCAGCCAGGCCCAGGGCCCAACGTTTTCCCTGGAGATTGAAAAATCAGAAAACCCGATCGCTTTCTCCGGTTTGGCGTCCCGCACACAGGCGACGGCCTTGGCGGCGATCAATTCGGGGTGATCGGGAAAGGATTCAAGCGCCTTATCGGCCCAGACCATTGCCTCAGGGTACTCGCCCAATTCAATCAGCATGCGGATCTGGCCGGCCCATGCATCCAACAGGGCGGCGTTGCTTTCCAGCGCTCTGGAGAAATTTCGCAAGGCCAATTCAAAATCCCCATGCAAAAAAGCGATCTGCGCCTCTCGACAGAAATAACCGCCGTCCCGGATCGATTCGCCCGTAGGCTTTTGCGGACCGTGCTGCTGTGCATCATCGAATTCTAAACTGGAAAATCGACTCATTCGTCCGTCCTTATAAAGCCCCGCCTTCCGAGCGGCCCCCAGCGCAGAAACGCTTGCGCTTGGATCTGATTGCCGGAGAAAATGCATGCCTGCGCCGCCATCTGTGCATTATACCCGGCTCCGGTATAGTCGGCACTGATAAAATACGAATCCTGAGGTACTCGAATCGAAATAGAAAGATTGGCAATCCATTGCGGCACCGGATATCGCTCAGGATCGAGCTGTTTTTTATCAATATAATAGCAACCTTCTTTGATTTCGACCTCTTCTCCCGGCAGCCCGATGATCCGGACATATCCGCCATGGGTTTGTACACGAAAAAGAGTATTCCGTTGTACCTGACGGAGCTGGGCATATACCCAACAGCCCCGCGGATAGTTAGGGACTTCCGGAGGATTGCGCCACCCGAGCAGATAGTCTCCGATGGTAATCCGCTGTGAAGGTACTGTAGCCATTGCAACTCCCCCCCGAATTGGATAAAATAATATCCTGGCCGCAGCCAGATAAATAAAATAATATAAGATCATAGTCAGCAGAAAAACCCCTATCCGCACCTGGAATGAGTTATTACCCCTCAGAAAACTACTGTGCAGGGCAATCCAGACATGGGCTGCCAGAGCCATGCCCAGCATGAGATAGCCGAGAAAGCCGCCGAATAGAAAGAGGGCCAGGAACAAAAAGATCAGCCAGACTGCAATCCATAGTCGGACGCTTCTAAATCGCCGCTGAATCCAGTGGGCCAGTCCCGGCAGGAGGGATAAAATAATCCCAAAAAAAGCGACTCTGGAAAACAGGACCAGCCAGGCAGGAATTCGAATCGCCGCAAAAGGAGCGAAAATCCCGATTCGTCGCAGGAAGCGGGCTGCGGCGCGAAACGGCTTTTGCCAGGGAGACATACGCGGAGGATTGATATCCATATCTCCCTTCGGGCTTATCAGAACCGAACCGCACCGCATGCAGGAAGTCAATCCAGGCATATTTTCAAATTTACATCGGCTGCACTGCATACGGTTTACTGCCCTGGGCCCAATTCCTGGCGAAGGTCTATACGGGTTTTGGTTTCCGGCTCATAGAACTCGCTGGTCATCCGCTGCTGCTTGACCTGGCCGACCGTCTCGGCCAGCCATTTGGCATATTCAAGGCAGGCCTTGCCTTTGGCCCCCTTGACATGGACTGTAACTTCGCCGGTTTTGGAAATGGTAATTTCAAGTTCGTGCTGCGCCATATCTTATGATTCCTATTTTCTATTTATCATTCATTTACAAAGAAAATACAGCGGATCTCTGCCATCGTCTATCGGTGCGATCTCCCTTCCGGCTGTGAGTCAATCCACCCACCGCCGAACATGAAGGCGGATTGAGCCGTCTTCGCTTAATTCTTCATTGACCATCTGAAACTGCTTATTCTTTAACTCACTGACCGTCTGATGATACGCATAGCACTGAGTCAGTTTTTGTGCAAATTCTTCGGCAATCCGCTTGAGTTCGGCCTTGGTATGACCCTTGCCTTCGGCGCAGACACGGCACTGACCTCGCTGATCCCGACGAACCCGGATGGTAATTTCACCGCGGGCGAGTACCATTTCCTTATCGACCGCCTTGCCTTTGGCCAGCACTTCGCTGTTTTCCAGTTCTATCTCTGCCTGATTTTCAACCTGGCTTTCCTGCTCACTGCAGATCTCTTCCTTGACTGTCAGCCCAAGGCCAACGGCTGCGGCCGCCACAGCCGCCGTTATCGTCGGCCAACTGGCAATAATGACAGGCGTTAAAACAATCACCGTACTCATCTGAAATTCCCTCTCAAATTCGACTACAGTTCCAGTTTTCGTTTTTCACTATCAGGATCCTTCTTTATTTCCGGACTGGTGGCCGGTCGAGCGCGTCCGCGGGCCCAGTCCCGCAGGGCGTCCATATCCTCACTCATGGTCTTGGAAAGAGGCACCGTCTGCTCAATGCTCTTGAGCAAATCTTCTGTAGCGATCTTTTTTTTCTCATAAAACACATTAAACATGGCGCTGACTACAACCTCCTCAATTTCAGCTCCGCTGAAACCGCCCGATGCCAGCGCCAGTTTTTCCAGCGACAATTCATTGGCGGCCAGCTTTCGCCGGGCCAGATGAACCCGAAAGATCTCCTTGCGCTCCTGTGTGGAGGGCAGATCCACAAAGAATATTTCATCAAAACGTCCCTTACGCAGCAGTTCTGGGGGAAGGGCCTGGACGTCATTGGCTGTGGCAACCACAAAAACCGGATGAGTTTTCTCGGACATCCACGTCAGGAAGGTCCCGAAAACCCGGGCGCTGGTGCCCCCGTCGGTACTGGCTCCGCTGGAACGCGAACCCCGAAAGGCCTTGTCGATTTCATCAAGCCAGAGGATCGCCGGCGAGACGGATTCGGCAACCCGGATGGCCTGCCGGATATTCTGCTCCGAGGAGCCCACCAGACTGCCGAAAACGCGTCCCACATCGAATCGAAGCAGCGGCAGTTTCCACATATTGCTGATCGCCTTGGCCATCAAACTCTTGCCGCAGCCCTGAACGCCCAGCAGCAGCACGCCTTTGGGAGCAGGAAGTCCGAAAGCCCGGGCCGAATCAGTAAAAGCAAGAGCTCTGCGATTGAGCCAGTCTTTGAGTAAATCCAGTCCGCCTACCGACTCAACATTCTCCTGTGTATCGTAATATTCGAGCAGACCGCTCTTGCGAATAATCTGTTTTTTCTCGCTGTGAATGACCTCTACGCTGTCGCCATCGAGCGAACGGTTCTGAACCAGGGTCTTGGCCAGCACATTTTCGGCTTCGGAAAGCGTCAGGCCCAACATCGCGTGGATCAGCCGTTCACGGGTAGCTTCGGTCAGAGACACCTTGAGTTTGGGATTGTCCTTTATCTCTTCTACAATCCGGTCCAGGAGTTTGCTGAAATCGGACTCATCAGGCAGGTTATAATCGATAATGCTCAGATCCTTTTCGAGCTCCGGCTGCAGTTGGAACATCGGACTGATCATCACAATGGTCTTAAAGGTGTTTTTGAGGGATTCGGCAATCTCGCGGAGACGACGGACCACGGACATATTCTGACCCCTGAGGAATGGATGGAAATCCTTAAAGACATACAGGGCCGGCTCAACATGGTCGATAACTGTATCCAGGGCCACCAGCGGATCCTGCGAGGCGGTATCGCGCTGCTTTTGTGACTGGATTGATGTGCCGCCGGGCATAAGGCCCATGGTCACTGACCACTCAAAGACCTTTTTATTGAGTTGAGAGGCAATCTGATTGACCTGGCGGATAACCCGCTGCTCCTCCCAACTGACCACATAAATCAGGGGGTAGCGTGCTCGAATGAGCACTTCCAGTTCACTTTGTTTGGCGGCCCCGGATGCCTTCTTCGGGGCGGCCGGCTGAGTTGTCTGCGGTTTGTTTTCGATCATAGCGGTTCCTTTTCCGTTGCAAAAGCGGATCGGAAGGATCGGCGACCAGCGACTGGACTGCCTCCAGCAGCGCCTGGTCGGGAGCGACCAGTACGATCCGCCCATCTGGTAAGATTCGGAGTTCCTGTTCTCCTTTTTTTCGTTTTCGAGGCATTGGGTTAGTCGATCAGATTCAGTTTTAAGTCGGCAGCGATCTTCAGGATCTGGCTCTTTTCCGCCGCAGAAAGATACCCCCTCGGTGCAGCGGCACACTCGGCCGGCGGAACATAATCCCATCGCAGACTTACTTTAGCCAGCGGCAGGGTCTTCGCCAGCCATCGCAGGATGGGATCGGTGCAGCAGCTGATGTGACCCGGCAAAACCAGGTGCCGCACGATTACCTCAGCCGCAACAGCTGCTTCTTCGATGCGCCGGGAGGCCACTGGAAAGTAATCCGCCGCAGCGAGAATCTTCCGGCTGCATTCGGCATCGAAGGTCTTCAGGTCCGCCAG
Organism: Planctomycetota bacterium; assembly: GCA_022705405.1. Lineage (GTDB taxonomy): Bacteria > Planctomycetota > Phycisphaerae > Sedimentisphaerales > Anaerohalosphaeraceae > JAHDQI01. The sequence continues at coordinate 23,700 of JAKJEN010000017.1, forward strand.
ATAGATATTCACAAGCCCTTCGAGCGCCTGATTGACCGGCCGCGAGTAATACATACTCGAATTCCAGACCACAGTTGTAGAAAAATCGATCTTATCAAGCAGATCGAGAATCCCATACAGATTCACAGCCGGCTCTCCGCCCAAAAGGTTTAAATTGACGGCCCCCTGCCGGCGGCGTCGGCTGACTTGGCTGACCAGATCATCCAGTTCGATCGATTCAGCCAGAACGGGCGATTGGTTCCACTCATCCACTGTGCAGAACTCACACCGAAGATTGCAGCCTGTATAATAGACCTGATGACTGGGGCTCAACTCTTTTTCCTCATACGGATGCAGCATTTCTCGAAAACACCAGGCACGGTGATCCAGCCCGCAAAAACCGGTTTGGCCTGCCAAACGATTGACTCCGCACGCCCGCGGACAAAGAGAGCAGGATTCTATTAACTTAGCAACAAAGAGCTTGCGATCCGGAATCTGTTCTTGTGTCGATTCATTCATGTTATTCCAGATCTACAAATCCTTTTGATCGAACAACTGGTTGAGCGGATAATTTCTCAGTTTTTTGTTTTTTCAAAGCCCATAGACTTTTAATGAAGATATAGGATACCAAGGCCCCGCCTACCCAGACCCAACTGATAGGATTGGCGATTCCAACAATCAACCCAATGCCAATCAAGAGAAGGGCAACAAACTGGGCTTCAGTTGTCCAAAAAAAGAAAAGGATCTTTTGTCTGCGAAATAACAAGCCAAAGGCGGCGATGATTCCATACACAAACCCATCAGTTCCGACTCCCGCATAATTCCATCCAAACAGGATATTGACTGCCGCCCAGGCAAGCCCGCAAACCCCTGTGACCGCCAGCCATAACATCAGAAAGGATTTGGTTTTCCACTCCCGTTCGACCTGACTGCCAACAAATAAAAGAATAATCCCATTAAACACCAGATTAAAGAGACATGGGTTTAGAAAACTATAGGTAAGCAATTGCCAGATTCTTCCCTGCATCAGGCCTGAGGGAACCAGCGCCAGCCAGACAGCCGTTGCCTGGCTGAAATAACTCAGGGCTATGTAGCCAAGAATCATTAAAATCAGAAAAACTGTCACTGCCGGAGTAAATAATTTTGTCGGAGAGGGTAGCTGGAATTGGAGACTCTGCTGGAATTCTGTATTCATAATCGCTCCCTGCTATCAGATATACCCTTTCCTCTTTCACGGATATAATCAGTATAGAATTTTATCAAGAGAAGGTCAATAACTATTTTGCTGTAAAAAGTTTAAGATAATTTATCACCTGAATTTTCCATGCCTGACCAAACGGCCTTGCTTCAAATTTGGATGCTGTGGCCGCTGGAGTTTGGCAAAGATTTTATAAAGACTCTACTGGGTATGGGACTCATAGCGGCGGAGTTCGAGGACTATATATTGTCTCTGAAGATCAACCCGCCGGTCTAACCTAAATAATGGGCCCGGCCCTTTGCTTGGGCTTTGGCCATTCTATGTTTGTACAGGGCTGACCAGCCCCTGAATGTATCCGGCTATTAATTCACTGAGGAGATTCAGGATGCAGAATATGTAATGTACCCCTGTGATTTGGACAACTGTTTTTGTTAAAAATCATGCTACTTTTTTCGTTATTTTTTGTCGATACTGCACCGGATTCATATACTCCAATGCTTGATGCGGGCGCTCGGTGTTATACCAGTGCACCCATTGCACAATTTTTCGCCGGGCCTGCTCGATGCATTCAAAGCGATGAATCCAGGCCACTTCTTCCTTAAAACTTCGGATAAACCGCTCACACAAGCCGTTTTCTTCCGGTGTATACGGTGTAATAAATTCCTGTTGCAGTCCGTAGTCTCTGACTATGCCCCGATACAGTTTTGAACCAAACACCAGTCCGTTATCGTGGCGAAGCATCAAGCCCGCCGGGGCCAGCCGTACATGGCCGAACCGTTCGATCAGGGCCGCTTCCAACGCACGCTCAGCGGTCTTGGCCCGCCCGGTAGGGGCCAGTTCCCAGCCTAAGACTTCCCGTGTACAGCAGTCCAGCACCGGCACAAAACTGCACCAACCGTCTTTGGCTCCGCAGAACACGAAGGCCAAGTCGGTACTCCAACGCTCATTCGGATGACCCGCAACCGAGGCTTTACCCTCGACTCTGGGACGTTTTCCGGCCTTACGCTGCTTGACCGTCCAGCCGTTTCGCCGCATGATTCGGGCCACTTTCTTACGATTGACCAGTTCGCCCAAAACATGCTTCAAATAGGCCCAGACACGCCGGATCCCGAAGAAGGGGAACGTCTCGATGATCTCATAAATCAACATCGCACAACGTCCATCCACCTATAGCGTCCCCCTGTTGGATTGGACAGGTAACAAGAGTTGAGATATGATGGATGTTGGCGTAGTGGAGGTGAGGCGGCCGTAGGCCGACGAACCGAAATGGAGACAACATCCATCGCGAAAATCCAACGGAGGTACGCATGAACGACACAGTAGCACAGACAACTAGGGTAGAATCGAATGAGGTCCAACGCTGGACGGCCAAACGCAAAGCCGCCGCGGTGCTGGACATTGTCAAGGGCAAGACGACCCCGGCCCAACTGGCCCGTCAGCATGGCACGCTGACCGTGGCCCAAATTGAGCAGTGGGTTGATGATTTTCTGGCCGGTGGCGAGGAACACCTGCGATCGCATCCGCGGGACATGGAAGCCCGCCATGAAGCCGAAATGAAGAAGTTGTACGCCAAGATCGGCGAGCAATCGCTGCATATTGACGTTTTAAAAAAAGCGCACCGCATCGGCGGCGTGGAATGGCCGGACGGGATCTGGTAAATGCCGTCCGAAACGATCTTTTACAAGAACAGAAAGACCTGTCGATGACAAAACTGTGCCGCTGGCTGGCGGTTCCGCGCAGTACGACCTATTATCAGCCGCGTCAGCAGACAGCTCCGCCGCCGGTGTGTAATGTACCCCTGTGATTTGGACAACTGTTTTTGTTAAAAATCATGCTACTTTTTTCGTTATTTTTTGTCGATAC
>JAKJEN010000180.1 GCA_022705405.1 Planctomycetota bacterium
TCCCGACTGGTTGGAAGCTACCACCAGAAGATACCCCATTTTTTTTAACTGAATCAAAGCTCCTGCCGCCCCGGGCAGCAGGCGTACCTGACTGGGATGGTTGATATAACCGGGATCTTCAATCAGTGTGTCATCCCGATCTAAAAAGATCGCTTTATTGGCCGTCATGCCAGATTTCCTATCCTTGTTTTTATGTTCTGTCTTTCCCCAGTTTATTGATCAGATCTGTCGAACTTTTACCTTCTACGATGGGAGCCAGTTCGACCCGTCCGCCGCAGGATTCCACAAATTCTCTTCCGATCACGCCCTTTTGAGCCCAATCCGCCCCTTTTACAAGCACATTGGGCTGAATCTGCTGGATTAACCGAAGCGGGTCCGGCTCGTCAAAGGTCACAATATAGTCCACAAATTCAAGGGCCGCCAGCACCGAGGCGCGATCCTTCTGATTGTTGATCGGTCGATCCGGTCCCTTGATGGCCCGCACGGAACTGTCGCTGTTGAGCCCGACAACCACAATGTCGCCCTGTCTGCGGCAGAAATTCAGGTACTCGATATGTCCCCGATGCAGCACGTCAAAACAGCCGTTGGTAAAGACGATGGTTTCATTTTGTTTGCGGCGATATTCCAGTTCCCTTAAGAGGATGGGCAGGTCCTCCCGGATCTTTCCGATTTTGCCTTTATTGCACTGGATGATTTCGTTGACGATCTCATCTATGGAAACAGTCGCCACTCCGAATTTTCCCACCTCGATTCCGCTTGCGATATTGGCCAGTTGCAGCGCTGTGCGAATATCACAGCCGCCGGCCATCGCCACTGCCAGCATCGCCAGCATCATATCCCCTGCGCCGGTCACATCATACACAGTCAACGGAATCGTCGGCAGGTGTTCATCTATATCCGCAGTCCGCAGATACGATCCTTCTTTGTCCAGCGTAATGACCACCGCCTCCAGTTGCAACTGCTCGCGAAGCAGGGCCGCCGCCCGCGCGGCGTCTTCAATCCGGTCTATCGAAAAGCCCACGGCCATCGAAGTTTCCTTTCGGTTGGGCGTGATTATCGATGCGCCGGTAAATTTGGAGTAGTCGTTTTTCAGCGGCGGATCCACCAGCACCCTTTTGCCCGCTTGGCGAGCTGCCTCGATCAGCCGGCGGCAAAAGCCGTCATCCAGCATCCCTTTGTTGTAATCCTGCAGGCAGACCAGATCGCAGGCGGCCAGTCCGGCCTTAAATAGTTCATATAACTGATCGTATTGCTTTGGAGAGAGAGGGACTGTACATTCATCGTCAATCCGCAGCAGTTGCTGACGATGACGGTGCTGAGCCAGACCGATCACTCGTTGTTTGCTGATAGTCGGCCGATCCGCCAGAGTCAAAATCCCGCTGCTGTCGGCCTTCATTTCGGCAAGCAATTCCAGCAGACGCCGGCCCTCCGGATCCTGACCGATTGTCCCTACGCAATGACAGCGTGCATCCAATGTTGTTATATCGGCTGCCACTGAGGCGGCGCCTCCGGCGCAATACTGGCGATCCATTACCTTTAAAACCTGTACCGGCGCCTCCGGGCTGATCCGCAAGGCATCTCCGAAGATGTAGCTGTCCAGCATAAAATCACCCGCCAGCAGCACCGTCGGAGAGCCCAAATGAGTGACGACTCTTAATAATTCAGTTGATGTCATTGAGGTTTCTTTCCGAATTTTACCTCTGCCAGATCTACAATTTTCTCAATAATTGTATCAGGGCAGGTCAGAAATTCCAGTTCCATTGTCAGATAAAGCAAAGGAATTTCGCTCTTATCCGGAATCAGCAGAGCCGCCTTGACCCAGTCCTTTTCGGTTGTCAGGATCAACTCGGCTCCTGCCGTTGTTGCCTGCTTTGTGATCTTTACCAGATCCGATTGAGTATAAACATGATGATCGTTAAAAATTTCCTTTCCCGTCAAAATGCTGCCAAGCGATTCCACACTACGCAGGAAGGCCGTTGGATTTCCTATCCCGCAAAAGACAAACACTTTTTTGCCGGCCAAATCGGCGGTTTTTATCGATTTGGTCTGAAACGTGCGAGCATGGGTATGCCGGTGAACAGCCCGAAAGATCTCCGCGTTCGGGCGGATCTTTCTGATGGTCGCTTCCAAACGATTGATCTGCTCGTCATTGGCAAGGTCATAGCGGGTAATGATCACCGCATCCGCCCGTCGAAGCGATCGGACCGGTTCCCGCAGCAGGCCGGCCGGCAAAATCCTTCCGAAGCCGAACGGACAGGTCGCGTCAATTGCCACAAGATCCAGATCCCGTTTTAACCGACGATGCTGAAAGCCGTCATCGAGGATCAGGACTTGTGCATGATGATCCTGTATGGCCTTCTGCGCTCCGGCAACCCGATTCGGATCGACAATCACCGCGGCGCCTCCGCATGATTTTGCCAGCAGCGCCGGCTCATCCGAAAGCGATTGGCCGCTGGTTCGGTATCCGCGAGTCAGAATCGCGCAACTCAGCCCCCTGCGAATCAGGGCATTGGCCAGCCAGATTACAAGGGGGGTTTTGCCGGTTCCTCCGGTGGTTAAGTTTCCGACGCTGACGACAACGGCCTGCGTCGAATGAGTCGTTATCAGATTCCAGTCATACAATCGATTTCGAATCCGGACCGCTGCACTGTACGGCAGCGACGCAATACGCAAAAGCCCTCGCAGCGCCGCAGGCCCCGGACCCTTCGCTATACCGGACACGATATTGCGATACGTATGCTCGTTCAATCGGCTCTCTTCCGATAAAAACAAATCTGCGACGATTCGTGCAAGTCCCCGGCATCTTCGGCATCATTTGCCGCTGTTCTTGCCGATCTTTTTGATAATCGCATCGGCCATCTCCCGTGTGCCGACCGCTGTCGGATCGTTCCGTTCCGGCTTCATATCATAGGTCACATCCCTGCCCTCGGCGATGACCGCTTCAACGGCTTTTTCAAGCCGATTCGCCTGTTCGTTCATTCCCAGGTGACGCAGCATCAGCATTCCGCTTAAAATCAATGCGGCCGGATTGACCTTGTTTTGCCCTTTGTATTTGGGGGCGCTGCCGTGGGTGGCTTCAAAGATCGCCCCTTTCTGGCCGATATTGGCTCCCGGCGCAACGCCCAGCCCGCCGACCAGTCCGGCACACAGATCGCTGAGAATATCTCCATACAGATTGGGCATCACAATCACGTCGTACAGTTCGGGCTTCTGCACCAGCTGCATGCACATATTGTCCACGATCCGATCTTCAAATTCGATATCCGGATATTCTTTGGCGACCTGCCGGCTGACCTCCAGCCAAAGCCCGTCGCTGAATTTCATGATGTTGGCCTTATGCACCGAGGTTACTTTTTTGCGGCCGTTTTTGCGGGCATAATCAAAGGCGAACCGTACAATTCTCTGGGTTCCTTCCACGGAGATCGGCTTGATGCTGATTCCGGCGTTGGGTCCGATCTTGCGGCTGCTGCGGGCGTTGATCCAGTCAATCAGTTCGAGCGTGTCCTTTTGGCCTTTTTCAAACTCAATGCCAGCATAAAGATCTTCGGTGTTCTCGCGGACGACAACCAGATCAATATTTTCATATCGGCTTCGCACGCCTTTGTAACTCTTGCACGGGCGAAGGCATGCGTACAGGTCCAGCGCCTGACGAAGGTGTACATTGACCGAGCGAAAACCCGTGCCTACCGGCGTGGTGATCGGGGCCTTCAGCCCGATGCCGTTTTTCCGCAGCGACTGAAGGGTCGCCTCCGGCAAGGGGGTGCCCTCTTTTTCCATCACATCCACGCCCGCCTCCTGAATATCCCATTCGATTTTGGCGCCGGTGGCGTCGATACATCGTCGGGTTGCCTCCGCAATCTCAGGACCGATTCCGTCGCCTTTAATGAGTGTCACTTTTGTCATTCCGCTCTCCTGCGTGTTAGACTTTTAATTTCAATGGATTATGAAATACAATCTGACTTGCTGCCAGAGTTTTGGGATACATAACCAGACGCCGGATAGACTACCCGAAAGACAACGAATTGTCAACCGAGCCAGTCCATTACAAACAAACTCCTCCGCCCGGCTGTTTAGAGAGCCGGGCGTGTGAATTCGGGCAAAGCAGGCGATTGGTCCTGTTTATGAGACAGCAATCGACTTTTCCGACTGCCACAGGCCGTGGATGTTGCAATAGGCCAGGGCATACAGCGTACCCGACTTGGAGATCTTCAGCGTGGCTGTGGCCTCATGGTGGGTATAAAGCGGCCCCTTGTCCGGACCTTCGATCGATTCGCCATGAGCTGAAAATTCCATATGGGCCGCCTGGCGCGGGTATTTGGCGCCTTCTTCCTGGTAATACAGGGTAATCCAGCGGATGTGATGCTCGGTTTTATTCGGATGGGCCATTTCTTTGCCCAGCGTGACCGTGACGCGGAAGATCTCATCGGGCTTTACCTGGTCCGGGGCCTCGATCACCGGTACATGTTTTTCCTTCTTCCAGTCGGCCGTCTGTATCTGTTCAGTAAGTTTCATTTTCAGCACCTTTCTGTTAAGTTAATTTTGTTGGCGGCCATTATACCCCTCCCGCCCTCGTTG
>JAKJEN010000181.1:0-450 GCA_022705405.1 Planctomycetota bacterium
CAAGTGCCATGAGTATCACAGTAGAAGAAATCTTTGAAACGGTAAATATGACGTTGCGGCAGAATTTTGATATCCGCACGGTGACATTGGGGATCAATTTGAAAGACTGCATGGATCGGAATCTGGATCGCTTTTGCAGACAGGCGGGCCGTCGGATCGAGACGATGGGCCAAAAACTCAACGCCGCGGCCGATGTGATGGAGGCCAAATACGGAATCCCGGTAATCAACCGGCGGATCGCAATCACGCCGGTTTCGATTCTGCTGGAACCTCTGCCCAGAACACAGACAGCCGCGGTAAAGGTAGCCCGAATGCTGGATCGCTCGGCGGCGGCGGCGAAGATTGATTTTATCGGGGGCTTTGGGGCGCATGTGCAAAAGGGGCTGACCAGTTCGGACGATAACCTGATCCGATCGCTTCCGGCGGCGCTGTCGCAAACCCGGCGGGTTT
>JAKJEN010000181.1:501-4567 GCA_022705405.1 Planctomycetota bacterium
ACCGCCGTTGAGCGATTTGGGCATGTCCTGAAGGATCTGGCCGAGCGGACGAAAACCGGCATCGGCTGCGCAAAAGTAGCGGTCTTTGCCAATGTGCCCAATGACAATCCGTTTATGGCCGGCGCACATCAGGGAGAAGGCGAAGGGGATTATGCGCTGAACGTAGGCATCAGCGGACCGGGAGTCGTTCAGGCGGTAGTCCAGCAGAACCCGCGATGCGATCTGACGGAACTGTCCGAGGTCATCAAGCGAACAGTATTTAAGATCACGCGGGCCGGAGAATTGATCGGCCGCGAGGTCGCGCAGATCATGGGAGTCGAGTTTGGGATAGTGGATATTTCGCTGGCGGCCACACCGCGGGCTGGAGATTCCGTAGCCGAGATCATCGAGGCAATGGGAATCAGCCGTATGGGCCTGCCGGGCACGACGGCCGCGCTGGCCTTGCTGATCGATGCGGTTAAAAAGGGCGGCTCGATGGCTTCCGGGCATGTGGGCGGACTGTCGGGAACGTTTATTCCCGTCAGCGAAGATGCTGGAATGATTCGAGCCGTGCAGGAGGGCGCCTTGTCGCTGGGAAAACTGGAGGCCCTCACCAGCGTCTGCTCGGTAGGAATGGATATGTTTGCCATCCCGGGCAGCACGTCGGCGGATGTCATCAGCGCGATCATCGCGGACGAACTGGCCATTGGAATTGTCAATAATAAAACCACCAGCGTACGCGTAATCCCTGTGCCGGGCAAACGAGCCGGCCGGATCGTCCATTTCGGCGGGCTCCTGGGTTCGGTGCCGGTGATGCAGGTTGGTCGAAAGGCCGCCCGGAAATTTATTTTGAGAAAGGGCCGCATGCCCGCCCCGCTCAACAGTCTTCGAAACTGATTCCGATATGCTTTGATATCTGATAATACATTGCAAATACTTATCTTATGTAAAACAAGCGATAATAGATCTTAATAGGCGATAACAAATTAAAATTTTTTGAAAAATATCAAAATTATGCTTGAACTCAATAGGTAAAACTACGTATAATAAAGCAAGAAGATTACCCTCCTCCTCCTAATGCCAGGTTCTTCAACCTGGGAAAAAAGCAGCGGTTGCCTCCTTGCCGCTGCTTTTCTATTTTTAAAATGTACCTTCTGCCCAAAATTGAAGGATCCATCTGCAATTCTTTAGGTATAAATACTGATATTTGCCTTAGAAAATTTACTTATTTCAGTTGTTCCTACAAAGAACAACAAAACTCTGTTCATTTCTATCTATCTGGCAAGGCCGAAATAACATAGAAATCTTGTTTTTTATCTGTTAGATTATGGGCATGGCAAGCGAGCTTTCAAAAGAAGAATGGATGGAAAGACTTCGGAAGGTCGGCCGGGTTCTTTTGGGAACCGTTGCTATAGTCTGCTTAGTGGTGTTCTGGCCGACGATAAAACAGAAGGCACAAAACCTTTTCTTTAAGTCGATGCAGTCGCATCTGGAACTGACCCCAACGAAAATCCAGGAGTGGATCCGGCCGGAGGCAGCGGAGGTGTTTCAAGCGGAACTTCTTGAGTGCGGCTTTCAGATCATTGGGGATTTTTCGATCAATCAGTCCAGACAGAACAAACTGCGAGGGTATCTGAATCCGCAAAAAAATGTCTATGCAGTAATGTATGACCGCCTCGGCCGCCCTGCGCTGCTGGATTTTTATACCTTTTATGAAGACGGGACCTCCGTGCGAATGACAACAGCTGCTAACCCGCATTCCGAAACACCCCCGGGCAAGCAGATCTGGTATATCCAGGACCCGATGTCAATCCGCCAGTTATTGGAAAAGATGCTGACTGAACGACCCGATAAGCCCGTTTTGCCGGTATCAAAAGAGGCCTTTGCGCTAACCTTGAAGCGGTATCTGGAAGAAATTTCGCTGTGGGAATCAAAACAGTTCCTGCAATAGGATAATAATAAGGACAGACACGGAGGCGAAAGACGGCAATGAAGTCCATAGCGATATCAAATTTATGTCGGCCCCTGGGCGTACCCTGGCCGACAGGCAAAGATCAGATATTCAACGGAGTGAACATTGATTCACGCACAATCAAACCGGGAGATTGTTTTTTTGCCCTGCGCGGAACCAATTTCGACGGACATGATTTTCTTCGCCAGGTTCAGGACAAAGGGGCGGTCTGTGCGGTGGTGGACAAAGATCCGCCGTCGGATCTGAAGATCCCGACGATCCGAGTCAGCGATACTGTCGCTGCGCTGGGACAATTGGCCAGCTGGTATCGCCGGCAGATTCCCGCAGCCGTCATTGGAATCACCGGCTCGGCAGGCAAGACCAGCACGCGAGAAATTCTCTATCACATACTCAGCAGCCGTTTTCGATGCAGGCAGGCGCCCAAGAGCTATAATAATCAGATCGGCGTACCGCTGACGCTTCTGTCGGCGGAACCCGACGACCAGTATCTGATCGTAGAGATCGGCTCCAATCACCCCGGGGAAATTGCGCCGCTGACCCGGATGGCCCGGCCGAGCATCGCGGTCATTACCCAAATCGCACCGGCCCACTTGGAGGGATTCGGATCGATCGGCGCAATCATCAAGGAAAAGGCCTCGATACTGGAAGGACTTGAACCGGAAGGAAAGATCTTTATCAATGGGGATATTCCGGAACTGGCGGCACACGTCCGTCGCAAGTACAACCGCCCGTTTGTGATGGTCGGACAAAGCCCGTACTGCCAGGTCCGGGCTGAAAGCGCGCACAGTTGCGGCACCAGCGGCTGGCTTCGGATAGAAGGACAAACAATTCCCGTCCCGCTGGCGGGAACAGCCAGTTTGCGCAACGTCCTGACCGTTTGGGCTGTCTGTCAGGAACTGGGGTTCTCGTTATCGGACTTTGTCGGATCGCTTCGGACGGTTCAGCCGGCCAGTATGCGGCTCCAGATTGAACATATCGGACCGGTGACGCTGCTCAACGACTGCTACAACGCCAACCCGGCCTCGATGGAAAATGCGATTGAGTGCCTCTCGCAGATGGCGGCCCAGCAGAAACGCCGGGGGGTCTTGATCGCCGGAGATATGAAGGAACTGGGCCCCCACAGCATCGGATTGCATCGGCAGATCGGGCGATTTGCCGCCGAACGAGGCATTGACGTCATTCTGGCGGCCGGGGAGTTTGCCGAATCCATACTCGAAGGAGCGCAAAGGTCCGATAATGCCCAGACCCGGCTCGAGCAGTTTCATCTTTTTGCCGGGGTAGAAGGACTGTGTAATAATGTACACCTGTTTGTCCGGCCGGACGATATAATACTGGTAAAAGCGTCTCGGTCGGCCCGTTTTGAACTGGTGGTGGCCCGCCTGAAAGACCTGTTTGGCTTGCAACAGACGACGGAATAGTGCGCGAGGCAGAGATTGATCTATTATTTTCTTGAACTGATACAGATAAACCGCATTGGTTTTTACGCATACGAAGATGTCTTGTTTCGGGCGGTCATGGCCGCCCTGACCAGTTTGGCTCTGACGTTCTGGCAGGGTCCCCGCATCATTCGCTGGCTGATGCGGCAGAAGATCGGAGATCGACCGGAATTTTATCACGCCGCGCTCAACGAACTGATGAAAGACCGCGCCAACACCCCGACCATGGGAGGCATTCTGATCCTGGCGGGAATTTTGATCAGCACTTTGCTGTGGGTGAAATTGAACAATTCGTTTGTGCACAAGGCGGTTTTTACGATTTTGTTTTTCGGGTGGATCGGCGGACTGGATGATTATTGGAAGCTGACTGGCCGAAAAACTCCCCACAGTCGGGAAGGGATGCTGGCTTGGCAGAAACTGGTCTATCAGTTCGGCGGATCGCTGCTGGTGGTCTGGTTTTTGTATTCGGATGTCAAGATGATTGAGGATGCCCGGATGCTGTGGCTGCCGTTTTATAAGCACGGGATACCGCTGGCCGGCTGGGTGTTTATCGTTCTGTCGATCCTGTATATTACCGCAACCAGCAACGCGGTCAATCTGACGGATGGAATGGACGGTCTTGCCAGCGGGTGCATGGTCCTGACGGGCTTTTCGTTCATGATCCTGGCTGCGGTGGTCG
>JAKJEN010000182.1 GCA_022705405.1 Planctomycetota bacterium
CTTCTGACCCGTCTTATTCGAATTCAGCCGCCCTCTTTGTGGACAGTCTTCTCCCGCAGACGCACTTCCCTGTGCGCGTTTGTTTTCGTTGGCACTGGTCATCTGTAATATAGCGCATCAATGTGTGCCCACGTTCTAAACACACAACCCCGATGCGTACCTTATAATCTAACAGGTATTCTCGGTGAGAAAACTGAAGTGAGGGACTCCACCCGGCAACAGTTTTCCTCACACCTCCGAAACTACTATAACAGTCTATACGAAAAATTTTGATAATTCAAGGAATTTTTATCGGTCATTTTTGCAATATTTCTGACAAGTTAACCTAACATTTTATGTTGAAAACACTTATGATCTCACAAAAAATTGTGATTTTCTTTTATCTATAACCCTGCATTGACAAAAAGAACGAAAATAGGTATGTTGCATACCTTTACCATACTGTCTAATTCCAGATATACAAGGTTCTATTTTTAATAGAAGGCATTGACGATGAAAATTTCGTTGGAATGGCTTAGAGAATATGTAGATCTAAATGCGGCGGCCGAAGAAATCGCCAAACGGCTCAGCGATCTCGGATTTCCGGTCGAGTCTATCGAAAAAGCAGGGGAAGATACTGTGCTGGATGTAGAGATCACCAGCAACCGAGGCGATTGCCTCTGCCATATCGGAATTGCCCGCGAACTGGCCGCTGCCTATGATCTCCCGCTGAAGATTCCCGCCGTGCAGATTGAACAGACCGACCAATCAGCGGCCGATTTTGTGTCCATCCGAATTGACCAGCCGGCCCTGTGCGGCCGTTATACTGCCCGGATCATTACCGGCGTCAAAGTCGGTCCTGCGCCTGCATGGATGGCCCGCCGTCTGGAAGCGGTAGGCATGCGAAGCGTCAATAATGTCGTCGATGCCACCAACTACGCCATGCTGGAACACGGCCAGCCGCCGCATGCATTCGACTATGAAAAAATCGGCGGACGCCAGATTATCGTTCGACAGGCCGTAAACGGAGAACAAATCGTCAGCATCGACGGCACACAATGCAACCTCAAAGACTGGATGCTGGTAATCGCCGATGCGTCCAAGCCGGTTGCCGTCGGCGGCGTCATGGGCGGTCTGGAAACCGAAATCACCAACGAAACGACGACTATTCTCCTCGAAGAGGCCTGGTTCGATCCGGTCAGTATCCGACGCACCAGTCGCGGGCTTGCATTGCCCTCCGAGGCCTCGTTCCGTTTTGAGCGACAGGCGGATATCGAGAATATTGACTGGGCCAGCCGCCGCTGCGCGCAATTGATCGTGCAGGCAGCCGGCGGGCAAATCGCACGCGGCGTAGTGGATGTCTGGCCGAAAAAACCACACCCTGCACCAATAACCATGCGCCTGTCCCGGATGCGCCGCCTGCTTGGCATGGATATTCCCGAACCGTCCGTCCTGAAGATCTTCGCCGGTCTGGGCCTTTCTCCAACCAAAAAAGATTTCGACACAATTGAATGCAAATCCCCGACCTGGCGGCACGATCTTCTGCGCGAGGCAGATCTGATCGAAGAAGCCGCCCGTTGCTGGGGCTACGGCAAAATCCCGGTCGAGCCGAAAATCCGTATTCAGGTCACGGCCGCCGATCGGCGCGAAACGACCGCCTCCAAATTACGGACATGGCTTAACGGCTGCGGTTTTTTTGAGACGATCAATGTCACGTTTGTGGATCATAAAACAGCCGACCTGTTTTCACAGACGCCGCTTGCCGACCATCTGGCCACCAGCGATCTGTCTCGAAAAAACGCCAATCTTCTGCGGCAGAATCTGATCGGCTCGCTGATCAACGTAATGCAGTCCAACTATCACGCGGGCAATAGGCCCTGTCGCGTGTACGAACTGGCCGACACCTTCCTGCCTTCCGAACCCGGACAGATCCTTCCGCAGGAAGCGGCCAAACTGGGCCTTGCCGCCGATATGGACTTTCAGGAATTTCGCGGCGTGATTGAGGGCCTGATTGATCGGCTGATCTTTGGAGCCGCGGTTCGCTTTGAGCCAAGCCGACTGAAATGGTCGCAGGCCGCCGCGGAAATCTTCGTCCATGACAAACCGCTCGGAACCGCCGCCGTACTGCGGAGTGAAATCGCCCAGCAGCTGGATTTGGACAAAGGAATGATTTGTGCGGCTGAACTGGATTTGCAGACATTAATTGATTTGTCAGCGTCGGCTCTTCCTTCTGCGGAACCCCTGCCTCGATTTCCTGCGATTACTCGGGATCTTTCGCTCGTGCTGGATGAACCGATCGCCTGGGCACAAATTGAACAAGCCGTCCGTGCAGCAGCTCCGGCTCAACTGGAAAAAATTTGCTTTGGCGGTCTCTATCGCGGCAAGCCGATTCCGCCCGGGAAGAAAAGTCTGACCGTCTCGCTCCGCTTTCGGGACGAGGATGGAACCCTCCGGCACGAGCAGGTGGATGATTTTGAACAAATCGTTCTGAAAAAACTCAAAGAACAATTCAGCGCCGAACTGCGAACGGTATAGTCCCGACGCTATCCATCGACGGCCGAGAGCCACTGCTGGGCAATCCACGCATGCGCCCAGGGGGTTGGATGTACCCGATCATCCGCCCAGCGATTTTCAGGGACCCGATCCATCAACTTTTCATAGGCCTGCTGCAGCGGCACCAACACCGCCTTATATTCGCCCGCCAGGGCGCGAACTGCATCCAGATAGGCATCCAGCTGCCGGCGCATCGGATCTTGCCGGTCGCGACAGAAATAAAACGGCTCCATCAGGACCAGTCGGCAACCACAGCAGCTAACCGCCTCCTCAAGCAGCCATCGCAGATTTCGCTTATACTCCTCCGCCGGCACATGGGTTTTGTCAATTTCATCGACCGGCTTGAAATTCCGCCACAGATCGTTGATCCCGATCATCACACTGAGCACATCCGGCCGCAGGGCCAGACAATCCGCCTGCCATCGCGCCTTCAGTTCTCTTGTGGTATCGCCGCTGACCCCCCGGTTTTCTATCCGCAGGTCCAGTTCCGGATGCCGCGCGAAAAGCAAATGGCCCGCAAAGTTCACATACCCCTGACCCAGCGGGCGAAACGGGAGTTCTCTGCGCTGGGCATCGGTGATACTGTCCCCGATAAACAGAATCGTCTGATTCTGCTTCCACTCCATGGCTTTCATAGATTGCTTTTAGACTTGATCGTAGGTATTATCTGTCCATTACATCAGGCCCTTTTTGGCCCTTTTTTCAGCCCGCTTATCCTTCAAAGACTTTTGCGGCTTCTTTTTGTCGCTGCCTTTTTGAATGTTGCGTCCTTTAGCCATACAACGTCCTTTCCATAGCAACCGCTCATTTATCTTGCGAATCCGTTATCCGAAGATTGCCAAAAATCTTAAAAACCCAAAGCGGCTTTGTCAAGAATCTCACTTCTCTTGTTTGGACCGATACCCCTATTTTGAACCGGTGGACAAATAAAGCCAATAATCAGAAAGCAGACATTAATCGTCATCTTTCTCACTTTGTAAAACCGTCCTTTTTGTGGATAATCTTATCTAACTTGAAAAATATAAATACATTATCGGTCGTTTCATCGTAATAACTACAAAAAACACAAGTTCTCGCTCCTGTGCTTGTCTTGTTAAAACAAAATCCCTTAGCAACTTAGGTTTGACGTTTTATTTGCAACCATTATGATTTTATTACAGCGGCCGGGCCGGGGGACTTTTACACAAAACTAAATCCTGTCCACAGCAGCCCTCCATCCGGTACAATAGGAATATGGCAATATCCAAAGAAAAACTCGAGGCGATTCGCGAAAAAATTCGCACTTTTCCCGACGGCCCCGGTCTATACTTTATAAAAGACGCCGACGAAAAAGTTCTCTATATCGGCAAAGGCAAGAATCTGCGAAGCCGTGTGGCCAGCTATTTTCAGCCGTCTGCTAATCTGGCCGAAAGCCGAGGTCCCTGGATCGAAGAGATGATCGGCCGTGTGGCCGATGTGGACTACCTGCAAACCCCCAGCGAGGTCGATGCCATCCTGCAGGAAGCCCGCCTCATCAAAGACATCCACCCGCCCTACAATACCGACCTCAAGGACGCCAAATCCTTTCCTTATCTGGAAATCACCACCCGCCAGGAATTCCCCGGCGTGTATATCACCCGCAATCCACAAAGCAGCGGCAGCCGTCTTTTTGGCCCTTTTACGGCCGTATATGATCTGCGGGCGGTTATGAGCGTCCTCCAGAAAATCTATCGATTTCGCACCTGCAATCTGGATATCAGCACAAAAGATCTTCGCCGCCGACTTTTTCGGCCGTGCATCCTCTACAACATCCGCCAATGCACCGCACCCTGCGCCGATAAGGTCTCCAAAGAAGACTATCGCCGCCAGATCAAAGACCTGATCCGATTCCTTCAGTCCAAACGCTCCACCGTTCTGCGATCCCTTCAAAAGCAGATGGCGGAGGCCTCCGCCCGGCAGGATTTCGAACAAGCCGCTATGCTGCGCGACCGCATCCGGCTGATTGAAAACCTCGACAAGCGCGGCTCCGTCCGCGAAC
>JAKJEN010000183.1 GCA_022705405.1 Planctomycetota bacterium
CCCGGACCATACTGATTTTGATTGGACGTTTGATAAATGGTCCGGATGCTGCCGGATTCTACATGGACTTTTTGGATGCTCGAATTGCTGCCCATTGCAGATTCGGAGGTTCTTGTATCATAGACCAGCCACTGATTATCAGGCGAGAACGCTCCATATGGACTGAGGTAATGATTTTGCTTGTCGAAAGTCAATTGTCGAACCCGATAGAAAGACACGGGTTTGTCGTTTCTCCCCTGAGGTAAACGGTAGCCGGCAAAAAGTAGCAAAGTGAATGAAGACAGAATAAAATAACGCATTCTATGTTTTATCATGATATCCGGTCGCTTATACATAGTCTGCGGACACATTCGTATAAAGTCAAGTATCGCTTCATCGGGTGTTTCGGATTCGATATCAGCCGCCACTATATCACAAGGAGCGTATTCTTTTGCAATCCGTCGGATATCTTCCTTGATGATCTGCCGATCTTTATTGACCAAATCCATAGGGGTATACATTAAAGCGCGTCGAGCGTTTGGAAAGAGCGTTTTTGCTTTGACCAAATCGGACTCAAGTCCCATATCGATATAGCCAAGATTGGGAACGGTAGAATAATCGATCATGTAAGGATCCGCCGTCCAGGCACAGTTATGAATCCCAATGCTGCCGAAAAATTGGGCGATCTGCTTGTCCTTTGGAAGAATAAAGTTTCGATACTGCTGCGGCGAAATCATATTTACCGAGCAGTTGCTGACAGTCACAAAGCCGGGAAGGAAGCCGAATTGTGCCTGCTTTAGATGCAGTTGCCGAATGGCGCCTATCATGGTCTCGCAAATAACTTCGAATAGATGGTGCGCACGCTCAGGATCGTCCACCATGTCCAAGAACAGATTTTCGCCGCGAAGACGCAAAGCATTGTTCAAGACGCCCTGCCAGTTGATAAAACCTTTGGCAACGCCCTCGATCTTTGCGATTTCCTGAACTTGGCAAAGCAATCTTTGGTAAAAGTCATTGCTGTTCAGGTCCGGCGTTGTCAGCGCGTCTATCTGACGATTGGTCAAATAGCGCTGTTCGCAGTTTGGCCAATTATCCGAACTGTATATAATCGGAGTATCAAATAGAGCGGCAACTGTGCAGGTCCCGAAAAGCCCGGTAAGCAAGTCCAGAGGATGGTCGGGTTCGTTGATTTGTCCGATTGCAGTCCCTGGAAATCGCTTTTGAAGCTCGCGCCGCATCGCCAGAATTGACTTACGACGATAGGCGACATCCCAGTGCCATGTATATCCAAAATCAATTCCAATCGCTTCATGATACCAATTAGGCGTAAATCCGATTTCCAGTCGGAGAAAAGGTTCATTTCCGGAAGCTGTCCTGCGGGTAGCCGGAGCCGAAGGGGCAATATAACTAATCAGTTGTTTGGACATCAGTTTCGCTCTTTGCAACAAGAAAGGGTTGTGTTACAACAGTTTCTCCTTTTTTTTCTGGAATAGAGTCATCAGCAAGCCGATCAGTAAAATAGTCAGTGTGCCTGCGACGGGTATAAGAAAGGCATGAAAACGACTTTGCAGCGACGTCGGAACGATTGCGAGCTTAGAAGAAAAGGTCATCCAGCAGATTATTCCGATACCCAGAAGGGTTCCTGTTGCCGCTGCCGAATTGCCGGCGCTTCGAGATATCATACCCAATAAAAAGAGCCCCAGCATGCCGCCGCCGAATATCCCTGATAAAGTCCACCATGCATCCAGAGCGCTGGTGACCCGGATCAGCAAAAGAGCCGCCGCGGTCCCAAGCAGGCCCCAGAGAATAGTCGCCGAATACAAACCCAGCATCATTTCTTTTTCAGATGCCTTCGGACGCAGATAACGCTGGTACCAATCCAGGATCATCAGGGTTGCAGAAGAATTTAAGCTGGTGGATACGGTACTCATCCCAGCGGCAAAAATGGCCGCAATTACCAGCCCTGTAATGCCGCTGGGCAGATTAATGCCGATAAAATGGGGAAATACCTTGTCGCCAATATCTTCTTCTCTCAAAGCAAGTGCGCTTTGTTCTAACGCGGCCGTGTAATCCGGCGTCTCCGGCGTTAGGCCCTTTTCTTTTATTTGCTGAGCCGCGATTATATGGCGAAGATCATTCATTTGCGTCTTATGAACATGATAGTAAGAAAAAAGCTGGGTTCCGATCAGAAAAAAAAGTGCAGAAACCGGCACATACAACAGACCGCCCAGCCAGACGCTTTTACGGGCATCTCGATCGGTTTTTGAAGCGATATACCGCTGGATATAATTCTGATCTATGCCGAAATTCTGCAGATTGATGACAATGCCGTAAAGCAAGATAACCCAGAATGTTTCCTGTGTGAGGGATGCGCTGAAACTGCCAAGACTGAATTTATGATATTGCGATGCAATTGAAAAGGTCTGGCCTGCGCCTTCCGGCATATTGAGAAACATAATAAGCGAACAGGTTACAGCGCCGACAATTAAAACAACAGATTGAAGCGCATCTGCCCAGATAACGGCGACAATGCCGCCGACAAAGGAATAAAGGGTGACCGAAATACCGGTAATCAGAATAATCAGTTTGATATCCAAGCCGGTCAGGACGCTCAGCGGAAGCGCCATCAAGTACATGACGGCTCCCATTCGCGCTAACTGAGTCAATAAATAAAAGAAACTAGCGTACATTCTCGCCCATACGCCAAAACGGCGTTCTAAGTGGGCGTAGGCCGAGATTTCACCGCTTTTTCGGTAATACGGAAGAAAGACTGTCGCTGCAATCCAGGTTGCTATCGGCACAGAAAGACTGAAAACAAAAGGACTCCAGTTTGACGCATAGGATTTTCCAGGCAGAGCCAAAAAACTGATGCTGCTTAGGTACGTAGCAAAGATGGACAGACCGCAAACCCAGCCGGGCAAAGAACGGCTTGCGGCGGTAAAACCCTCTGTGGACCGGCTTTTACGATAAAAATAAAACCCTATTCCCATCGTACTAAGAAAATAGAGCAACAGTACCAGCCCATCCAGTCCGGTAAAATGGTTTTGCATGACTTTCCGATACTCTCCCTAAAAACAGCTGCTCTGACGATATATATAGCCGCATAAGCAGGCAAGATGGTCTGATTTTCTTCCTGCAAACAACATACGTATCCGCCTGATGAAGTTCAATGATAAAACAAGTTCGCCGATTTATCTTAGAGTAGAGAGTTTACTGCTGGTTTTTTAGAAAAGCCAGCTTTAATTTTTTTCAACGGCGAATCAGTCTCCATAATTTTTCGATTGGAGACAGAGGAAATTTCTTTCACAAGATCAAATTGAGACAAATAATTCTGAATTCGAATCTGCTGATCGCGGCCTGCCGGGCGCAGAGGTTCAGCCAGAATATTAAGGCAAAGTCGATTTTGGGAAAGGGCGCACTTCAAACCCGACAAATACGCTGGTTTATAAATGTATTCGGCGATATCCATCACCCATTTCTGCAGTTTTTCAATGATATGCCATTGCCGTTGAACAGAAGCATTAAAAAGTCGAACGTATAACTCCGGAAATAGATTTGCGCCCCCGCACACTCCGCCGTCGCCGCCGCAATGGATGGCTTCTGGAATCAGTTGTTCAGGGCCAATCAATACAGACCAGTCCGGGCGAATTTGCTTCAATCCGGCGACTTGTTTGAAGTAGAGCATATCCCCCGAACTGTCTTTGATACCAAGAATAGAATCAATCTGAGCCAAATGTTTCAGGGTTTCAATTTCGAAGGTTGTCTTTGTGCAGCTGGGCATATTATATAAAAAAATCGGCAAAGGGCATTCTTTGCTCAGTTTTTGCACATACTGAAGCAGATCCTCCTGAGAAATCGGAAAATAGTAAGGAGCACTTAAAACGACGGCTTGCGCTCCGTTTTCAGCGGCCAGAGCTGCCAATGACAATGAATCCCGGTAAGAAGTATCTGTGATACCTACAATTACAGGAATGCGATTATTAATTTCACGACAGGTTTCTACAATTAACCTCTCCTTGATTTGACGGGTTAGACTCGGTCCTTCGCCGGTTGTCCCAAGGATAAAAACACCCGCAACTCCTCCTTTGACAACATGATCAAGGAGTTTGGCCAGGCTTTGACTGTCCATCTTGTCCGGAGAGGATAACGGTGTAACCAGTGGCGGCACAATACCTTGTAAAGAATTCATTGGACTTCCACTTCAATCTGTAAATGTACAAATGCTAAAACGTTTTATCTTGTGTATTATAGTAAAACGGTTAAGATCTTATCAAGTAAAAAGTTGAAGAATTTTTTTCCGGCGTTTTATGCGGGGATTGTTGCAAATTTTGAAATTTAGGCGGGCTTGTTTAGAAAGAAAGATTTTTGTTTCTGCCGCGTCGGGTTGAATCGCGGAGTACAGGGACAACCGGAACCACGATTTGGGTTGGTTGAGTTATCTGTCCCGAGATCTGCCGGAATAGCAACCTGACAGCTTCTTCGTGTAAATTAATGAGAGAACGATTGAAGGTACTTAATGGCGGGTCCAGGAAGGGGGCAACAGTATT
>JAKJEN010000184.1 GCA_022705405.1 Planctomycetota bacterium
CCATATCTATACCAATGTCCCCGACAAACTCTCAAGGACATAAATATCTTTACGGTTCGGTCATCCGAATATCGTTGCTTATATTATCGACCGCCGAAAATATTTCAATAGATTTCAGGAGACGATTTTGTAAATCTATATTATACAACTATTTAGCATTTTTAATCAGGTTGACAAATTCAGAATATTGAACTGTTTGCTGGCTTGTAAAAAAGACACAAACAAAAGCAGACTTTTTTATTTCATAGCGAGATGTCCAATCTAAGACAGAGTTAAAATTGGTCGATTCTTTTTGGCTCAATACAAACAAGGCCATCATTCGAACCGGCCAACGCTCATGCGAAAGGTTATCGGAAATAGAATCAATCAGCGAATATTCCATCGGCAGCGTCACATCCGTAAAGGTAGCCATGGTTTGAAGACGAATGATCCAATCGTTATCCGCCAGCAGCCGCCGAACCGCGTCCAGAAGCAATTGGGGTTCAGCGCGGACATAACGATAATCAACCTTTTGATTTCGAGCGGCATATTGTTCGGCCAGTAAACCGGTAAACAGTTCCGCAGACCGGTACTTCTGCCCTTCTTTTCCGCGCGCCACCCCATCCAGCCGCTGCATCAAAAAGTCGCGCGTCAGTTCGATCCCCCGCCGACGCAGGGTCTGGCTTACCGGAGCCAGATGAAGCCCATCTTTTCCTGTAATTTCCTGCCCTTCCTGAGGCGGATCCAGCCGCAGGGTCAGTTCAACTTCTACGGAGGCCTGAGGATGGGTGCGCAGCAAGGTCCGTAATTGACCCTGCATCAGGTTGACTGAGACGGCCGCGTGCTGGCCGGGGCGGATCATCCGTCCGGGACGGATTTGAGTCTCAATCAATGCCGGAATGGATTTGCGGAGATCTCCGTTAACCTGGGCGTCAATTCGAATCAATCCCTTAAACAGGCCTGTGTCGCTGATAATCAGATTCCGCCGGCCGATATTTTCAATCACCACGCTGGCCTGCAAATCACTTCCATACATATATTCCGAACCGCTCATACTCAGTTTGGCTCGAATCAGTTGCGACAGCGGCGCCATCTTACCGGTTATTTGGTCGCCAAATTCCGCTTTCAGTTCATTCAGTATCTCCGAGGAGACAATCGGCGAGATATACTCCGATCCGTTTTTCTTCAAGAGCTGAGCGGCTCTGTAGCCCACCAAGGTCTCCGGCCCGGAACTGACGACAGTCTTAAGCGCCGGAAGGGCCTCGGCAGTTTTTTCCTCGTTGAGCAGGATCAGAGATTTGGTAAACAGAACAACCGGATCATTCTGCGGTGCGTCCTGAATATATTCTCGGGCCGGACCGTCCTGGCCGTTTTGGGCTAAGGCATACGCAAACAGGGCTCTGGCTTCCATCGAATCCGGATGCACCGAAACCGCCTCATGCCCCCAGGCCAGCGCCTGTTCCGGATCCGGCAGGACAAAATTATAAAACCAGCAAAGATTCTCCGGCATCACAGTCGAGAACCCGCCGGTCTGTTTTACCTGCCGGGCAGCTGACTGCGCCGCTGTTTCCAAACGTTGTCGGCCCTTTTCAGCTTGCCCCAGATGGATGGCAGCCAGCCCAGCCATCGCCTCCAGAGATAAATCCGCCCGTCTATCGGAGGCCGCCTGATCCGCCAGCATAAGGCACAGGTTGAGCGTCCTTTCCGTTTGAAAGGCGCACAGCGACCAGGGCTGAAGGATTTCCAGCGGCACAGGTCGGCCCGGATATAAATAACCATACAGATCGGCGCTGTATTGATAGGCCTTCTGGGCCGCTTCATAGAGCTGGGTCTGACGCAGGATATCCGCATAGGCCTTGGCCATTCGAAGATCCAGCGGATTGGCCTCCAGAGCCCTTCTTAATTGAAGAACAAAATGCACAATCGGAATCGGGGTGTCGGACAAGGCAGTGATTTCCACCAATTTGGAAAAGGCCAGACTATTATAGGGATCTAACATGTAGGCCTGATTCAAATGGCCGACCGCGGAGGTAAAATCCGCCCGTTCGATCTCAAGCAGAGCCATCTGCGTATAGAGTTCGGATACAAATGCCGAACTTCGTTCCTGATAAATATGAAGCAGCTTGGCAAGGGCGACCTCCCGATCCAGGCGGGTATTCTGGCGTCCCAAAAGGTAGGCCACCGCCTGATTGATCACCGCCAGATTGGCCTGCTCATTGACATATTGACGCAGGGCGTCCCGTATCTGGATAGAATAGTCGTTTGGATTGGTCATTCCGGAAGCGGAGACCTTCAGCAGATTTTCCCAGGATGTCCCGATCTGGTCGTCCAGGATTAGAGAGGCCTCCAGAAAAGTCATCGTCTTCTCAATCGTCCGAGAGGAATAGGGATCCAGCGAATAGGCGTCCATACCCACACGAGACAACAGGGCCGCCGCCGCCGGAGAATACAGGGGCTCAACGCCTGGATCCGCCGCAATCGCCCAGACCCAAGCCGTCCAAAAGATAACCAGCAACCCTGTCGCCCGCTTGTTTCGGCAGGATCCTGCTACTGATTCAGCCATGCAATGCATTTTAGGATCTCATCCTCTGAAATAATAATATCAATCTCCTCCTGAACCATAACGCCTTTATTGCGGGCCTATTATAGACGACCGCATCGGCGGCGTCAAACACGCGCCAATAAAATCCGCACATTCTGTGCAGTCACCCTTCCGACCTCTGCCGGGCGGATCGGCCGATCATTTTCCCAGTCAGCAGAGACAGCATCTCATTTCCGCTCAGCCAGGAAATCAGCAAAAAGACCCCTCCGCATACAAGAACCAAGATTCCGACCCGAACCAGATCCCAAACAGTCGTATCCGGAAAATTCCTCATCAAATGCAGCCCGCCGATGCCGACCAGAATCAGGCCGGCTGTTCCAAACGTTGTTTTTAGAACACTGCTTCCCCAACCGCTCAAGATCTGCCTGCCCAGTTGTCGGCGAAGAAGAGCCAGAAGGATAAGTACCTGCACATACGAGCAAAACGCGGTCGAAAGGGCCAAGCCGGCCGCACCCATCGGCCAGATCAAGGTCAGATTCAGCCCGACATTCACCGCCACGGCCAGGACCGCCGTCATCGCAGGGGCTTTGGGCTGCCCGATAGAATAAAACACACGGGTGATAATCTGCTGACAGAAATATCCACACAGTCCGGCTGAATAAAAATATAAGATCATGGCGGTCTGCTGCGTATCGACGGCGGTAAATTCGCCCCGCTGAAAGATCACCCGCATCAGCGGTCGCCCAATCAGTATCATCCCTGCCGTCGCAGGCAGCGCGATAAACAGCGCCCCGCAGATTCCCCGCCGAATGGTTTGCAGGAGTTCTTCGTAGTTTTTCTGAGCGGCATTGCGGCTGAGTACCGGATAAATTGCCGTTGCCAGCGAGATGCCTAACACTCCCAGCGGGAATTGATACAACCGCTGGGCATAAAACAGCCCCGAAACCGTGCCGGCCCAGACCGGATAACGCAGGGTGTGACCAAGCAGCACAAAGGTATCGCCTTTTCCGGCCGATCCGGACAGGCATTTGGCAATTATATCGTCGGCCAGTGTATTGATCTGTGTAGCCGTCAGCCCCAAAATCATAGGTCCCATCATGGCCAAGATTTTACGGACTCCCTCGGAATGAATGTCCCAATCGGGGCGGATCATAACCCCATACCGCTTCATCGGAATCATCAGAAGAAGAACCTGTCCGACCCCCACCGCAAGAACCGCCCAAGCCGTAAAATAAATCATTCTTTCCTTCGGCCAGCCCATCATTTTTCCTGATACGACCAGTGCGGTAATCAGCAAAATGTTCAGAACCACAGGAGCCAGGGCCGGCATTGCAAAATGCCGATGGCTGTTGAGAATCCCCCCCAGAATCGCTACCGAGCAGATCATTACCATGTAAGGCAGCATGATCGAGGTGAGTTTGAGCATGCGCCGTGTTTCTTCCAGATGGGCGCCAATTTGCATATATCCCCAGATTCCAAGCCAACTTACAATCACCACAACTGTCAGGATCAAAAAGACGGCCGTCACGATGGTATTGGCCAGTCGGCCGGCCTGCTTAGGGTTATTCTCTAAATGGTGACTGTACACAGGAATAAACGATGAAGCGGCCGCCCCTTCTCCAAAAATTCGTCGCGAAAGATTGGGAATCTTAAAGGCGATTGCCCAAGCGTCAAACAAATCCCCCCTGCCGAAAAAATAAGCAAAGGCCATATCCCGGGCCATCCCAAGGATACGACTGATCACCGTCAAAACCGCAATTTGCCGAAACCCTTTTATCATAAACTTAAGTTGTGCCCAAAAAAGGGCTTATCCACTATCTTTTCGTCCAGACGGCGGTTTTGACAGCACTATTTTCTCGGCATTTGTATAAAAACTGCACTTTCCAAAAAATAAATAGTTAAGCGGTCAGTTTCATGAGCTTATAGAACTGCCGCACGATTTTTCGAG
>JAKJEN010000185.1 GCA_022705405.1 Planctomycetota bacterium
CCGCCGCCTGGAAAAACTCCTCGCAGCCTAAAATCGGTCAGTTTGAGTAAGATTTTGTTTTTTGAGTTGCTGTTGTGCTGTTCTAACTGCGTGTTTCCATTTTTTTCCAAAATGCCTTCCATCTATAATGCGATCGACAGTATCGTCACATAAATCCGGATGAATCTGCTGGATTCTTGGATGAAGACAGATGGTTGGCATAGCTCCAAAGCGCCGAAGCAAATATAAAATTGTCTTGGCGAATACTGTATGCATTGCACCTCCAGCCAGACGTAACCGAATAAGGCTATCCTCTGCAGAAAGGGAATATCGCTCAAATTCTTTACGTAAAGTATATTGTATTGACCGTTGCTGTTGTTTATAAACCTTTCTCAGGTTTTTCGTAATTTCACAGTATTCAATCAGATTTTTTATTGAAACAAAGGCGCCAAGTTCTGAATACTCAGTGATTTCTTCAGATATTCGGCTGACGAAACTGGTAGAGTTTGTAAGAAGGCCGTATTCATAGTTGCGTTCTAATCCGCCAGCAGTAAGATTTGCAGAAGTTACAATAGCATTTTGGGAATCGGCTATGTAAGCCTTTGCGTGCAATCTGGGCAAATGCATTAATTTAAAGTTTGGAATTATTTCTGCAAGATTGTGAATTGCATCTGGATCCGTTGATGCTTGGTAAATGTTTACTGGCGAAAGATCTGTGAGGAAATCAAGATGGATGCTTTGAATCCGATTAGGGGGCAAATTAGAAAGTAAATGCTTTGCGCCTTCTTGTGTAACATAGGGAGACGATACAATAAGGCGTTTGTTTACTGAATGAAAAAGGTTGGCCAAATCTGACTTCCAGTCGCGTGCAAGTAATTTCCATGCTGTCATTGCAAGGAACTCCTTATTTAAAATATTTTTCGATCCCATGCCTGCAATAAGCAATTCTGTGTTTCTTGTAGTTTTTTTATGGGATCTCTTCTTGTTAAAACTTATATCCATTTGTTCTCTTTTTTACAACCCCCATATGTTCAAAAAAGAGGATTCACAGATTCGGTTTTGTGGTTGTTTGCTGCCGCAGCAAACAGTCTACCGCCGGATGCAGGACCCAAAGAACAGATCGTTCGGGCGAATAAAGGGGCGAATATCTTTTCGGTTCTTCACAGATGGTCTGTGAACATTAAAGTTCCTCCATGATTCACAAAGTGTAACATAAAGCTTTTTTGAACATAGGTTTACATTGCAATAGATGGTTTTTTTATAATTTTTGCTCTGCCAAAAAACCGCATTGGTTTTTTATGCCTTACCGGCATAATTAGCGAAGGTGTCTTTTTTTTAACGAATTTCAATATCTGCTACCGATAATTTTATATAAAGATTATTCCAATATCATATGCAGGCGATTTTTAGATCATGACTGAATTTGGAGAAACAGGATGAATACCTGGCTGTTTCTTGCCCAAACACAAGGGGGGACAGCGGCCGATGCGTCTATTGTCGGCCAGTTTATCGATCTGATTTGGCGGCAGATTACAATGCTGACCTGGTTTCAGGCGGTGCTGGCCATATCCTTTGGCGTGGTTTATCTGCTGTACGGCTGGCGAATCTTTCGAGTCCTGGTTGTCATCAGCTTTGGTATGATCGGATTGTTCCTCGGAATTGTCACAGCACAAAAATTTGGCAGCGGCAATCCGGATGGATCGAGTTCACATCTGGTCTGGGGCGGTCTTATTGGCACGGCCTTGCTGGCGTTCTTAGCAGTGCCTTTGATGAAATGGTGCGTCAGCTTTTTGGGGGCCGTCGCCGGAGGCATTATCACCAGCGCCGTATGGTACGCATGCAAACTTCCCGAACAATACATCTGGGCCGGAGCCGTCATCGGCATGGTGGCGGGGGGGATGATTTCCTTTATTCTGCTGAAGGCATCGGTGATGCTTTTTACCAGTTTGGGCGGCAGTTTGATTACCGCAATCGGCGTTCTGGCTTTGATCCATGAATATGAAATCAACCTTGTACCGCAGACGGCTTACGTTGAGGATTTGATCTTCAACCAATCCTGGTTTCTGCCGGTGATTTTGATAGTCCCTACGCTGGTCGGTATGTTCATTCAGAACAAATTCATTCAGCATTCCCCCAAATGGGATCTGAAATAAAACCGATACACATAACCTTTTTTTATATAAGGGCTTAGCATTCAACTGAGCGGCTTGTTTTGCAGTCTCCGACCGCTTTGTCCTTTCTGCTGGTCTGCAAGAGCAAACAGTTTCTGCTTCTGTCGGACACAATCTGTACACAAAAAAAGACTCTGGCAGCCAGGGAGGGGTTTGCTATAATAGGGCAGTTACGTTAGAAGGGATCTTGTGTGAAAAAGGCCTTTATCCACTGTCCCCAGTTGGACCAGTATCCGTATCCGGATTCTTGTCCATTCAAAACGCATCGGGCGGGATTGGTGCGTCAGAAAATATACTCGATGGGTCTGCTGAGCGGACCTGATCGGATTGAGGTCGCCCCCGTTAAGGCCGACCGTTCGCTTTTGGAACAGTTCCATACCCCCGAATATCTGGACGCCATGATCCGGGCCGGCAATGGGGAGTTTCAAACAGATATGCTCTATATGGGCCTTGGAACCGGAGATTGCCCGGTCTTCCGCGGCATGTATGATTATGCGGCCTGGGCAGTCGGCGCTACGGTCACCGGCGCCCGACAAATTCTCGACGGCAAGGCGGCGATTGTCTTTAACCCTTCCGGCGGATATCATCATGCCTTCGCCGACCGGGCAGGCGGTTTTTGCTATCTCAATGATGTTGTACTCGGCTGTATGACGCTGGCAGCAGCGGGCAAACGGGTCCTGTTTCTGGATGTCGATGTCCATCATTGCGACGGGGTGCAATCGGCTTTTTATGATCGTTGCGATGTGACGACCATCTCTATTCATCAGGACGGACGGACGCTTTTTCCGGGCACTGGCTTTGTCGATGAGATTGGAACCGGCCAGGGCAAGGGGTACACAGTCAATTTTCCCCTGCCGATCGGCATATATGATGATCTGTATTTGGAGGTCTTCCGTCAAGGCGTTCTGCCGATAATCGGCGCCTGCAATCCCGATGTAATCGTTCTGGAAATGGGCGCCGATGCACTTGCGGGGGATCCTCTGGCGGGCCTGTCGCTGACCAATAATGTCTATGTTGAGATTATCCAGGCCTTGCTGGCATTTGATAAGCCCCTCTTAGTCGTTGGCGGAGGAGGATATAACGTAGAAAACACGGTGCGGGCCTGGACGCTGGTTTGGATGACCCTATGCGGGCAGCAATCAGACTATGATGAATTTGCGGGAATGGGGGGGGTCATGCTGCAAACCAGCGACTGGCAGAATGGCGCAGGTCTGCGCGACCGGGTACTTGTCCCCAGTCCCCAGCAAAAAGAAAGAATCATCCCTCTGGTCGAAGAGGTTCTTCAGTACATTGCCAAGACGGTCTTTCCAATTCACGGACTGTCATAAAAAAACCGGCTGAGATAGCCGGTTTTTTTAACTCTTTTCTGAATTCCTGAAGAAAATCAAGCCGTTTTATATTTCGGCGCTTTAAGGAAAGAAACACAAACGGCCGCCAGAATCAGCAGAATGATCGCTCCATAATAGGCATATGAAAAGGTTTGATGTAGATCATACATCTTTCCCGCCAAAAAGGGCAGTGCGAATCCGCCAACTCCCCAGGAAGTAAAAACCAGTCCATAATTGACCCCGAAATTCTTCAGTCCGTAATAATCCTTAGTGACGGATGGGAACAATGCCAGATTGGCCCCATAATTGGCCCCGATCAGTGCCGAGAGAATCGACAGCGCCGGTATGGATGCCAAGGGGGTATCTTCTCTGGCCATAGAAAGCAGCAAAATGCAGATGGCCTGAACCACAAAACACAAAAACATAGTTGCTTTGCGGCCGATTTTATCGCTGAGCATCCCGGCGACAATCCGGCCGGTTCCATTTCCAATGGCCAGGACGGCTACCAGGACAAACCCCATCTCCAGACCCGCCTGAACTTTAACAATAGTCGCCAGTTTTGCGATGATCATTAACCCAGCGCCGGAACCGCAGGCATACATAAACCAAAGCAGATAAAATTGAATGGTTCCCAGCATTTGGCCGGGCGAATAATTATCCTTATCGTGCACGATAGATTGGGCCAAAGTCGCCGGCGCCGCTGGGGTGTAATTCTTTCCAGGCGACTGTAAAAAAGAGGCCAGACCGCCCCATACAAGAAGTACTAGCGGCTTGATTCCAGAGATCAGAATAAAAAAGCCGATACCCAAAATAATCATCATATTCTGTATGCCGTACTGAGAGATCAGCCACTTGGTTAGCGGAGCCGTATAAACCGAAGCCAGTCCAAAGCCGGAAACCACAATCCCAGCGATCATGCCGGTGCGGGCGGCCGGAAACCATTTAACCGCCGGCGGAGTGGCAGAGGCATAGCC
>JAKJEN010000186.1 GCA_022705405.1 Planctomycetota bacterium
CTATCCAGCTGAGCTACGGGCACCGCGTATTTACTTAAAATAACCTCTCCCGGAAAATTATCAAGACGATTCCGGCAAAAGAACAACCGTTTTTTTAACCACGAAAGTCACGAAATGACACGAAAAAAATCATGGGAAGAGAGCTTTTACTGCCAAAATGCGTTACTCTTCCCATGATTTTTTTCGTGTATTTTCGTGTCTTTTCGTGGTTAAAAAAGCCGGCAGACATGGTTCAATCTTCGTCCGTTTTAACCAGAACCTGGCGTAGAATGTCGGCGCATTTTCCGCAATGCCGGCAATTAGCGGCACAGTCTGTGGCGGTGGTTCGCCACGCTGGCGGAAATTTTGCATTATCGATCATCCAGGGAAGGAATGCGGAGGCATGGCCGGGTTCCATCAGATTGAGCAGGTTGCCGGAAAAGGAGCGGTTGACATACGCGCCTATGACCATTCTGGGATGCGAGTGCTGCCGGGTGGCCAGCTTGACAACCGGGAAAAGGTCATCATATAATTCCAGGTCTTCCGGACGGATCCAGGTCTCTCTGAGAAACTCCTCAAAGCGGTGTTCCTCGCCAAAAATCCGCCAGCACAGATGCGCAGTCCAATCGGCAATATTTTTCACTTCGTTGATTCCTGCATCATGAGCGACCATGTTGTCGTGAAAAATCTGTTCAGGACAATTTCGCAGGCAACCGCTGTTGGCAAGCATCAATAAGCCCTTGTCGTGCTCATCACACCATTGCTTAAGCACCCGTACGGCACTCAAATCCCGCTGCAGATCCCGCTGAATGTAAAAACTGTCGAAGAGATCGCTGAGGTAATCCATTGCAGCGGTGGTGCCAATACGCATATTTACCGACGCACGAATCTCAATGCCCGGACCATATTTTTTGAGGGTATGGGCTATGAACGGCGAAGTCGTGGTAATCACATCAGGCATCAGTCCGAGATCGTCCAGATGTTCCACAATCGACATCACTTCATTTTCCAGACTGACACCGATCGCCCGTTCCCCATAACAGTTCGCATTAAAGAGCAAATCCAAGCGAACCCCCATCCGCCGGATTTCGCCCAGCTCTTTTTCCAGACGGCTCTGCATACCCCAGTCGATCGCACCACGCTTTTTCCCGAGCGCCGAACGGCAACTGGCTACCCCGATCCAAGGAAAAAAAACTTCCGCCAAATGCGGTCGGTAATCCCGAACGATCTCAACAAAGGACTCGCCGTTTTCAGGCTCCTGATATCCTATGGCAAATTTCATGCTGATAAAATCCGTATAAAAATTTTCGTGTTTTTTCGTGGTTAAAAAGTGGCTTCAGCGCGCCATCAGCGCAAATACGCCCCAGCCAAGGTATTCCCGTGTGTAGGTGACATAGCGTTTCGGTTCCTCGGTCAGTTGAACTCGAACCTCTTTTGCGAAGTCGTCGTTGGGATTCGCTTCGAGCCAGCGGCGCATGGTGAGCCACTTGGCGGCCTCATACCGATCCCAGCCTTCCTGACCAGCGATAACCATTTCCACAACGTCGTAGCCAAGTTCGTCAAACGATGCGATCAGCCCGGGTAAAGTCAGAAAATCAGCAATCGAACCGGCTCCGCATCCTTTGGCTATGTCTTCTGTCGGAGGAAGCCGCAGCCAATAAGGCTCGCCTATGAGGAGGATGCCCCCGGGATTGAGACTCTTCGCCAGAAGCCCGATGGTACCGGCGACGCCACCGCCGATCCACGTGGCACCAACGCATGCCGCCACAGCGACCTTTTCCGCAGCGACATAGCCGGCGGCGTCCCCGTGGATGAATTCGACCCGGTTGCCGACTCCAAGTTCCTGGGCGCGGAGTTTTGCCTGTTCGCTGAACAAGCGGCTTAAGTCAACGCCAATGCCGCAGATTCCATAATCGCGTGCCCAGGTGCACAGCATCTCGCCCGAACCGCTGCCGAGGTCGAGCACCCGAGTGCCCGATTTCAGACGCAGTACTGCGCCAAGCGTGGCAAGCTTTTCCGCAGTGAATGGATTATGAATGCGGTGAGCGCTTTCGGTGATGGTGAAAATTCGCGGAATGTCCATGCTCATAAATCCTTTTCGTTGATTCATTTTCTGGTTACGGTATTTCTCTCGATAAAGTTCTCAATATGCGCAGTCAAAAGATCCATGGCGTTTTCCCCATTGGACGGCGCATCTGACATGCTGATCAGTAAATAAAACGGAGCATAAAAATCGAGTGCCAGCAATCTGGGATTGCTGCTTTTCAAGACCCCTTGAGCCATCATTTCGCGAAACAGATCCTCCATGTAGCTGACCGGCCCATCGGCTAAAACTTTTTGCTGCCAATCCGCAATCTCAGGGTTTCGATATTGCTCCAAGGTAACCATTTTGCGAAAATCACGTCCAAAGTCATCCTCCGTCCAAAAACGGAATTGCGAAAGAGTAAAACTTTTTATGTTATCTAGTGTAGCACTGCGATAAGCCAATGGAGATTGGTCAAAGGTCTCCTCAGGAACGTCATGCTTTCGGGCACGTTCATTGTCCAGCTGAACCATCCGTTCCACAATGCGGTCAAAAATCTCTCGCTTGCTCTTGTAGTGCCGGTACAACGCCCCTTTCGTCATTCCCAGCATTCCAGCTATGGCGCTGACGGAAACAGCCTCATAGCCATCACATGCAAACAACCGCAACGCCGTTAACAAGATCTTTTCCCTGGTATCGCTCATAATGATTTCCAATGATAAGTAAACACTCGTTTACTGTAGTGCACGATCGTTTACTTGTCAACACCATTTCGAACAAATTTCATTGTCCGCACATGATCGATCCGGCCGTCGTGAAGAGGTTCAGCGATGCCAGAAAAACGGGATAATATAGGGAAAACGTTGCCCTATATTGATCAATCCGACACCATCTGAGCGACCGATATTGACCAGTCCGATCTGCATTTCAGCTCTGGAGGCAATATTGACGATTCCCCACTGCCATTCATAAGTTTCGTGTGACGAAAAATTGACAATCCCACACTGAAAATAGGGTTCGGTACCGTAATGAGCAGTCCGGATATTAATCAAACCGAATTGCGGAACTTCTTCACCTGAATTTACTAAATTCATTTGGCAGCCTTTGTTTGTAGCAAATCCGGCGATTCCAAATTGCACATAATTGCCCTTATTAAGGATGCCAAAATCAATTCCGGGCTCATCCCAAAAATCAAATGGATTATAGTTGACAGCGCCAAAACGTATCAGCGAACCGTTCCCTCTATTCACTATGCCAAACTGGAAAAGGTTTTGTGGCAAATAGCTTGGGAAATGGTGTCTGTGCATAACTTTCAGATTATTGTAGGCGCCTATTTCCAGCAGTATTCCTTGTAGTTTTCCATCAATTAGTATACTACAAAAACGGTTGCAAACAATTGATGCGCTTAAGACAACTATACTATAATCCCCCTGAAAAAACTAATAACGGATTCTGTTTTTTTATTTTACCCCGGTTTTTAATTTGAACCTTGCCGGTCGCCCAGGGTGCTTTGTGCTTGGATTTTCTTTTTTGTTGCGTGCTTCCACAAGTGGTTGAAGTTCGCGCGCAAATTCAGGGAATTTATTTTCAAGGCGCATTGCCACGATGGCTTCCTTTGATTTTTTTGTCAGTGTCAAGCCTGTGATTCGACGTTCTCCACTGAGCAATAGCTTTACCTTGCGCAAGGCGAGGAACAGCTCGTTCATGGTCATTTTCACATCATATTTTTTCATCCTGTTGACTACAAGATAGTACAGGATAGACGCGCACCAGACAATGAAAATTTTCCCCTGCGTGGTATCATCAAGTTTTGTGTGGAGTGCACGCGCATCGAGTTCTGATTTCATTGTGTCCCACAGTTTTTCCACCGGATCCCGCCCGTGGATGGTGGCCAGTACCTCCAGTGCGCTACGCGCGTTGTTGGTTGAAAGGATGACATGGAAGCCTGTCTTTTGCGTGTCAGTATTGATGGCTGCATGGTTTTGCCGCACTTTCCTGCTTGCCCCCGTGCCTTCGATGTACAAGTACTTGCCTATGCCATTTGTCGATGTGTCCAGCCATTCCTGTGCCTGCTGATCATCCCTGAAATCATATTTATAAAAATTCTCCTCGCATTCGGCGACCGCGACCAGCAGGCCGTTGCAAAAAATGGAGTGCTCCAAAGCCGAATAGTATATGAACCCTGCGACATTGCACTTGTCGTCGGATACCTCCCCATGCGCTTCAAGGTGGTATGAGCATTTGACAAAGCGGTAGGAAAACGAGCCGTGCTTTACCATGTCGCCTGGTTGTTCAAGCTGCTCCCTGCAATCCTCAAATATACGCACGGTCTGTGTGTCCCATTTTGCCTCGATGGTGAAGCCATCGCCGTGCTTCAGCATCTGGACCATGTTGAAATTGGAAAAATATC
>JAKJEN010000187.1 GCA_022705405.1 Planctomycetota bacterium
TGATCTTCAACCGCAACGGCGCCGATCCGTACTCCCACGGAGATGTCTATCATGGGGCTTGGGCGTTTCCGGAATCGTCCACCTGCTGCGGCAGTTCGCTTTCTTACAATCAGTACACCGCCGCCCCGACCCTGCTTCGTCTGGGCGTTTTGGCTGGCGATGACCGAATTCTCGAAATCGGCCGGCGGATGATGATCATGGCCACATATGACACTAATGAAAACGGGATAGTTTATGATGGCTTGTTTGGCCAGCCGGTCGCCACCAAGGAATGGTCGAATCTGGCTCATCCCTGGCCGCTTTGTCAGGTCATGGAGGCCATGGCCTGGACGCCGGAATTATTCGCCCCCAAACGCGAAAATCATATCCTGCGCAGTACTTCGGTGGTAAACCATGTCGTCTATGAAAAAAATCGAATCGAATATACGACCTTTGACGCTCCGGACCATACTGTCGATGTCTTGCGGCTTTCTTTTGCCCCGATCTCGGTGACGGCCGACGGCAAGCCGCTGGCGGCCCTGCCCCGACTGAATCGAAACGGGTATACCATAACGGCTCTGCCGGATGGAGACAGGATCCTGCGAATCCGTCACGACCAGTCCCGCTCGATTGTAATCGCCGGAACCGAAGACCCGCAGCAGCAGATCGATGACGACGGCCTGACATTCAGCGGCGACTGGAAAAAAACTTCCGAAGATGCGGCTATTGGCGCCTTCGTACAGACCGCTTCGAAAAAAGGAGCGGCCATGCAGGTAACCTTTGAAGGCAATCAGGTCCGCCTGCTGGGCAGCGTTGGCCCCGAAGGAGGGCTGGCCGATGTCTATCTGGACGGAAAGAAGCAGCTGACTCTGATCGACTGCTGGAATCCGGCTGTTCGGCACAAACAGCTGCTCTATTATAAAAATGGGCTGGAAAACGCCAAACATGAGTTAAAGATCATCGTGCAGGGCAAGGGCAATCTGATCTCCAAAGGAACCGCAGTTTCCATCGACGCTGTCCAGTTCTCCGCGGCCATTGCCGACAGCGATTTTGGACAGGGCAGCGGCCCTACCGGCGCCCAGCGGATGATTTTCGGCTATCCTCATCGGCAGGATTATGTCGATTCCAATGGCCACCCCTGGCGCCCGGCGACCGAATGGGTGATTCGCAGCGGCTACGGCAAGGATACCGTCCAGGAGGCATGGTGGACCGACCGCCGCAGTATGTATATCGGCAACACATCCGACCCTGAATTGTATCGCTACGGAGCCCACGGCCCCGAGTTCTGGGTCAACCTGACCGTCGGCCCCGGGCAATATTATGTTACGCTGAAGTTCGCTGAAACGCCGCTGCATCCATTCCTGGAGAGAAACCAGGACAACAATCGCATCACCCATACGCTCAGCGTTCAAATCAACGGTCGTGAGGCACTCCGCAAGATGAATGTCGAGAAAGAAGCCGGCGGTGTATTCTGCGCGCTGGACAAGACCTTTACCGACATCCAGCCGCAAAACGGAACAATCGAAGTCCGATTAAAAGGAGACGATGTACATGGAGCTATTCTGCAGGCCCTTGAAGTTGGCCCCATGAGCGAAAAGACCTCCGGGAGATAAACTGTTTATGAATGATCTGGAACGATTTCAGGCCGTCTGCCGCGGACAATCGGTTGACTATGTGCCTTTGATCGGGTTGCCGGGGGCGTCGGGTCTGGCTTTCGGCGGGGCCTGGGGTCAGATTTATCAGCGCCTGCTGGATACCGGAATGCCGCCTTCTGTGCAGGGCTGGAATTATCAGACACAGTGGGATCCGTCCGCTGCGCGTTCCTGGTCTGAGTTTTGGGGAACTCTCACGCCTCTGCACGCCGATTTCTGGCCGTCTGATCCTGCCGAAGGCGTTCAGTTCGTCAAACGCCTGCAGGATGGCTACGAGATCATAGAATACAATACCGGCGCCCTCACTCGACAGGTGATTGATGCCGAAAACGCTTACTCCATGCCTGATTTTATGACCTATCATGTGCGGGATCGCAAAAGCTGGGAATTTTACAAACAGATCAACACTCCCGGAAAACTCTGGTCAAAAGACAAGATCGATCAGATCTGCCGCCGATTCGACAATCGCGACAAGCCCTTATTTATGCCGCTGCTTTCCACTTGGGGAGCCATTCGCGACCTGTGCGGCCCGGAAAAGGCCTGCACGATTCTCTATGACGACCCTGAGCTGGCCCAGGAAATCATCGACTGGCAGTCGGATTTGCGGCGCAGGTATCTGTTTCCTCTTGTCGAGCGGCTGCGGCCGCAGATTCTCAAGGTCGGCGAGGACTGCTGCTACAACCATGGCATGCTCATCAGCCCCCGGCATTTCCTGGAGTTTTGCGGGCCGGCCTATCGCCAGATTACGGATCTGGCCCGCTCGATAGACGCCGATGTCGTGGTCGTCGATACCGATGGAAACATCGACCAATTGATTCCGCTGCTGGATCAGTTGGGCGTCAATGGCCTTTATCCGGCCGAATGCAAGGCAGGCAATGATTTGTTCTCCCTGCGAAGACAATTTCCGGAATTTATCTTTTTCGGCTGGCTGGAAAAAGAGGTCGTCAACGAAGGCAATGAAGATCGAATCGAGGAAGAAATTCTTTCCAAAGTTCCCCGCCTCATCAGGAGCGGCCGTTATTTTCCCAATCTGGATCATTCCCTTCAGCCGTTGTGCACCTATCGTAATTTATGCCGGTTTATGACCTGCCTGCATCGGGCCGTGGGCAGCCCCCTTGGCCGATTTCCAAGGATCGCCGCGGCATCTTAAAATTTTTTAATTTTTGGCCTTTACGCTCTTGCCGCAGAAAGATATATTTGCATTTGAGCAAATCAGTCCGAATGCGCGGGGTAAAATGAGTAATGAAAGGAAGCAACGATGAAGAAAATATTTTTTTATGCGGCGGTTCTGACGGGAATTGTATTTGTTGCGGCCTGTTTCGAGTTCGCACGCCGCGGGCCGTCAGCCCAGAAACCCCAGCGGGTCATCCGCTTTGCTCACTTTACCGATATTCATATGGAGCCCAAACGCAACGCCCCTGAGGGGCTGGCTCAGGCCCTCCGACACATGCAGGCCCTTGCGGATCGGCCGACCCTGCTGATTACCGGCGGCGATCATGTCATGGATTCCTTTTCCGCCAAAGAGCCGTGGGTCGCAACCCAGTATGACACTCTCAAAAAAGTGTTTCGGGAACATTGCGATCTCCCGATCAAATACTGCATTGGCAACCACGACGTATGGGGAGGAAATAAAAAATACAGCGAGACGACCGGTCTGGAACCCTACTGGGGAAAGCAGCGTCCGATTCATGAGTTTGGAATGCCCGGCCGCTATTATAGTTTTTCGCAGGAACCCTGGCATTTTATTATTTTGGACAGTACCTATCCGATGGACGGCGACTATATTGCCCGTTTGGATGAAGAACAGTATGGCTGGCTTGAAAATGAACTGGCCGCCCACAAGGATCAGTATATCGTCATTATTTCCCATATCCCAATCCTCTCGGCGGCGGTCTTTTATGACGGCGATAATGCCAAAGACGGCTATTGGTCCATTCCCAGGGGCTGGATGCATCTGGATTCCAAGCGGCTGAAGGATCTGTTCGGACGCTATCCGAATGTCAAGTTATGCATCAGCGGACACCTGCATCTGGTGGATCGGGTCGAATACAACGGCATCGTTTATATCTGCGACGGAGCGATCTGTGCGGCCTGGTGGGGCGGCAATTATATGGAATGTGACGAGGGATACGGTGTTTTTGACCTGTACTCGGACGGTACCTTTGCCCACCAGTATATCAGCTACGGCT
Source organism: Planctomycetota bacterium (assembly GCA_022705405.1). Lineage (GTDB taxonomy): Bacteria > Planctomycetota > Phycisphaerae > Sedimentisphaerales > Anaerohalosphaeraceae > JAHDQI01. The sequence continues at coordinate 3,821 of JAKJEN010000187.1, forward strand.
GGATACCTTCGCCTGAATAAAGGATCTGTTTTTCAAGCCGATAGGGAGTATGCTTAATCTTCCTTCTCGACAAGAAAGAGGGATTATATAAAATCAGCGGTGAGGGCGGGCGGAACCCCTAAGAAAACGGAACGAACGGCCGCCTCGGCCCAAAAGGTGAGAAAACCATCAGCTCAGCCACAGAAAACCCAGTTGGTTTCGCCGGCGGACGCCCACCCAATAATCAATCCTCAGTAAACAAGAATCAATGAAAAAGCCTGCGCAGAGAGCGATATAGGATAACCCCGGATGAAGCAAAGCGCAATCCCGGGGAAAAAAGATCGCTCTACCCCCTCTTTTTAGTCCCAGCGCGACGAAACAGAGAAAAATAATCGATAGACAATCGACAATAATCAAGAAAAAAGGCCGCAGGGGCCGCTATAATATAGCCACGAGCGTCAGAGACTGTGTCGCAATTTAATTTCCATTCGCTGTTTCATCCGAGGCGCTCCGGTTTTCTCTCATCCCGTTTTTAATTTTTGTATCCGTTTAGTTAATTT
>JAKJEN010000188.1 GCA_022705405.1 Planctomycetota bacterium
TAAAGCACTGATAGGAGGTCAGCGAAAAAAGAAGAATCGTCAGAATCTTCAGGGTGCTGCCCAGTACCAGCCGTCCCCGCCGGGATAATTTGTGAAATAAAAATTCAATCGCTACATGGGCATTGATCGCAGTCGTATAGGGCAGGGCCGCGGCAATGGCCACCGCTCCGGCAATCTGCACGATATCTACCGCTCCGATAAATCGAATCCGCATCATACGGAGGACAATATCCAGGATCGTCACCCCGATCATCACCAGCACCGCAGCGCTGGAGACAAGGATCAGCGCGTAAATGACCGCCTTGAGCGTCTTTTCCGCCAGGGCTGCTGCTTTTGACAGTCCGGATTTCATCAGCGGCTTACTGGCCCCTGGCTTGCCGGATCAGGGAGCGAATTTCCACGATCATTTCCTGCCCGGGCAGACCCTTTGCGGCGGCGTTTTTGATATATTCATCGATGACCGGCTGAACGGCCTGGATCCATCGCTGCTGCTCTTCCTGAGAAAGAGGAATCACCGGTCGATTCAATTCTTGGATAAAGTCGTATCCTTCCTGATCCGCCTGATCCCACGCCAATCCGTGTTTATCGAGCCATTCGTCGCTGACCTCGGTAAAGATCTTTTGGATCTGGGCCGGCAGGGAATCCCATTTATCCTTGTTCATTACCACATACATCGCTGTGGTATAGCCGATGCAGGAACTGTCGGTGACCGATTCGATTACCTCGCCCTGTTTCCAACCCTTGAGCGTTTCGACCGGGCACAGAGTGGCTTCCACGACGCCCTTCTGCAGGGCTTCATAGGTTTCCGGCTGGCTCATTGCGATCGGATTTCCGCCCAAGGTGGTCACGATATTGGCCGAAAGGCCGGTTCCTCGGACCTTCAGCCCTTTGAACTGATCCAGGTTGTTGATGGTTTTTTTTGCCGCCAGAATCCCCGGTCCGTGTGCGTGTACATACAGCACATGGACATCTGAGACCTCTTTGGGGGCGTATTTTTTAACCATAGCGGTAGCGATTCGGCTGGCGGTAAGACCATTGGGATAGCCCAATGGAAGATCCAGACCTTCCAGCAGAGGAAATCGTCCCAACGTATAGGCAAAGCAGCTCATCCCAATGTCTGAAATATCATTGACCACACCCTCATAGCATTGCGGGGCTTTAGTCAGTTGTCCGGCCGGATACAGCGTGATCTTGACCCTTCCGTTGGTTCGCTGTTCGATTTCTCTGGCCCAGTTCTCGGCCGTGATGCACTGGATGTGCGTGGGCGGAAAGAAAATGCTGTAACTGAGTTCGATGGGCTTGCCGGCAGGCAGATCCTGTTCGGCAGTTGTTGAATCCTTCGATGTGAGGGCAGGGGCTGGCTTTTTCGTACAGCCGGAAACCAGCAGAACGCCAACAATGAAAACCACTCCCAAAACTACCAAAGACCGCTTCATTTTTGTACCTCCTGAATGGTTAAGGTTTAGAATGCCTAAAAAAACTGCGTCAAAACAGCTGGTTTCCCGTCTTCGCGGGAATGACATACAGTTTGTTAGTAATACCTAAATAAAACTTTGTCCTTAATAATTTGGGGCCAGTATATCGACAATCCTGTTTTCTGTAAATAATTTTTCAAAGATTTTTAATCTTAAAGTTTTTTGAAATTCTTATTACCGCGATTTGGAATGCGGGTTTATCCTGTAAACAGAAGACGTCTTCCATGAAGAATTTCTAAATAGCAGATGATGCCTACCTGTATTATTGTAAAGAAGGTCGATTTTGATTGAAAAAATTATCCACATTGCCTAAAATTTTTATTAAAGAACAGTTGGCTTGCAGACAACGAAAAACTGATAAAGGCAAGTTTATGGATGTCATAGGAGACCAATTTCAGGAGGAGACCAAATATTCTCGAGATCGGATGTCTGGTCGAACTTTAGATTGGCCAAAACAGCCAAAGCTATATAAAACATATCCAGACAAACCAAAACACAAACTGCCGGATGCGTCGGCTCTTTTAAGTTTGCCTTTGGGGGAAGTTTTAAAAAACAGGAAAAGCGTTCGGACTTTTTCCGACAAACCGATCTGTCTGGAGAAACTTTCTTGCTTATTATGGGCCTGTGCGGGGATTTCTCGTAAAGAGCGCGGGTATGAGTTTCGCACAGCTCCTTCTGCCGGTGCGCTGTATCCGATAGAGACATATATTGTGGTCAATCGTGCAGAAGGGATTGCTCCGGGAGTTTATCATTATGCCGTTTGCGGCCATGAGTTGGAGTTATTGAAAGAAGGACACTGCGGCGAGCAAACGGCCCGCGCGGCACTGGGGCAGACACAGTGCATGGAGGCGCCTGTCGTATTTATATGGACGGCGGTTTTCCAGAGAACTAAATGGAAATATGGCCAGCGGGCCTATCGATATATTTATCTGGATGCCGGACATATTGCCGAAAACCTGGCCCTGGCGGCTGTAAGTCTGGGTTTGGGAAGCTGTCAGATTGGCGCCTTATTCGATGAGGAAATCAATCAGATTATCGGGGTGGATGGCAAAGAGGAAAGTGTGCTGTATATGACTGTTGCAGGATATGGGGTTGATTGAACAGAAGATTTTCGGCACAGCCATAAAGATGCTTTCAAAAATTAAGATAAAATGGGCCTGCAAACTCGGCTAACTATGGATCTACTGGAAATTTTCTTATAAATTCATGTGAAAAACATCTTTGTTGTACATTATCCATTAGAGAGTACCTATTTTTACATAAATTCGGGATCTGAATGTACAAAGCGAATAATTCAGAAAGAGAAAACGGAAGTCAAAATGAGGAGTTTGTACGTCTTCTTTTGATTTATCAAAAAAGGATTTTTGGTTTTATTTTGGTGATGGTTCCGCATTATTCGGATGCGGAAGATCTCTTTCAGGAAGTAGTTATGATTATGTGCCGACGGTTTCATGAATTTCAGCCGGGCAGCAATTTTTTGGCTTGGGCCATTCAAATTGCCAGATATGAACTTTGCAATATCCGAAAAATAAAACGCCGCAGCCGTATCCAGTTTTCTACAGATACGATTGAACTGCTTTTTGATCAAACGTGCCGACAGTTATCCAGTCTGGACCAGCGGCTCACCCTGCTTGAAGAATGCATCAAGAAACTGGAACCGGAGGATCGGATGCTCATTTATCGGCGATATGAGCAGGGAATGAAAATCAAGGATATCGCCCAGCAGATCGGCCGTTCGGTTAATCAACTGTATAGAGGGTTTGGTCGGATCCATCTTTTTCTTCGTCATTGTGTGAATGCCCAGATGGAAAGGGGTAAGGCCTTCCCATGAATAATTTTGCCAGAGAAGAATTTGAACTGAATCAACTGATTCTGGAGTCGATGGACGGAGACATTCAGAAAGAACGTTTTGATCTTCTGGAAAATCGGATTAAGACGGAACCGACGGCTGCGCAAGCGTATCTGGATCAGGTTTTAAACCACGCCGTCCTGATGTGGCGATGCCAATGGCTCCATTCTGGAGCGCTCCCTTCAGAGTGCGCAGATGATGCCTGCTTTTTAAGTGCAATGGGCGAGTACGAAAGAACCGCCCCTGCTGTTCGGGTCGAATTGCCAGATCCATTTTCTCCCTCCGCAGCGCAGGCCGACCGACCGGCGCGGACGGCTCGACACATTAATAAATTTTCCCTTTTGACTGCCGCGGCTTCTCTTGCCGCATTGGTGTTCCTCCTGGTTTATATCGATATGCATCCGGTTGGACTGGAGGAGGCGTCTGCGGCGATCGCGGATTCTGTCCGTGCCATCTGGGCGGATAAAGCCGGAAACCAATACGTGCCCGATGCGCAATTTTATAAACATACAGGCCTTATGGACCTCAGAGAAGGATATGTCAAGATAGCGTATGCATGCGGGACGGAAGTGATTGTGGAAGGTCCGGCGCAATTTAAAGTGAGCGGGCCTAAGGATATGTTTGTTGTAAGCGGTCAATTGTACGCCCGGTCTCCTTTTTCGGCCGTCGGCTTTACGGTCTCTACGGAACACGCGAAGATTGTTGATCTGGGCACTGAATTTGGAATAAAAGCAGCCGGCGACGGAATGGCGGATGTGCATATGATCAAGGGGAGGGCCTCTCTGATAGCAGGGCGTAAAAACGCTGCGGAAATACTCTGTGAAGGCAGCGCCAGGCGGGTAGATACCCAGGAAACGATAAAGGATATCCGCCTGCAGGAGGATCTGTTTGCGCGGCAAATTTCTTCCCGAGCCGGTTTGATCTGGCGGGGCGAAGATCTGAATTTGGCCGATCTGGTAGGAGGCG
>JAKJEN010000189.1 GCA_022705405.1 Planctomycetota bacterium
TATGCCTTGAACTGGGCGTTGGTCACTTCCTTGACATCCATCCAAAAACCGGATAGGGTCACGGTGTGTATGGGCGATGCCTCATGGTGCGCATTGTCGCTGCCCATTTCGAAGGATCCTGCGGGGATCCACACCATACCGCTGGGATGAGCGGTGTCAGGCGGCGCCACAACCTCGGTGAAAGTGATGCTTTCAATAGCCGACAATTTAACGGTGAGCAGGCTGCCGTCTACTTTATGGATCACCAGATCCTGCGCCGGTGCGAGCGCGACGCTGAACAGCAGCGCGAGTAGAGTCAGATTTTTCATGTTTGAGTCTCCTGGCATGATTGTTTCAAGTAAAATTTTTTTGTTTACAGGCCAAGTACTAAATTGACCATCGCCTTTGCAGTGTTTCCTTTCGTTTGCAAGCTCCAGAGATTGGGTGAATGAAGTGATGTGCGGAAATGAATATATCGCTTGTTGAATCAACTTTGCGCCATTATCGCCCCGTCTTAGGGCTTGGAAATGTGGGAGGAGTAAAAAATTAATTTTAAACCCTTCGTGCAAAAACCAAACTCTCAACACAAAAGTCGGAAAATCCCTAAAACATAATCCAAGGATAAATAACTATGGACGTTTCACACAGCGAAAGCCGATAAAGTTTCTTTTTTCGCTCGGCGGATGGTAACCCCGCCATGTGACACGCATAGCGTCGCCGATCGTATCGGACCAGCCGCCGCCTCGGAGAATGCGAGCTATACCAGAGGACGGGCCCTGCGGATTCTGCTGCGGCCCGGCGCTATAGACTGCAAACCAATCCATGCACCACTCCCAAACATTACCAGCCATATCGTAGAGACCATAGCCGTTGGCAGCAAAGCTGCCTACCGGCAAAGTACCACGGTTAAAAAAGGACATAATCGGCGCCATCTTTGAGCTCAACGCACCGCTATAGGACATCCAGTTGCATTGATTTCCGGGCGGTTCATCGCCCCAGGAATATATTTTGCCTTGCAGGCCGCCGCGCGCCGCATATTCCCATTCCGCCTCAGTCGGTAGACTCTTGCCTGCCCAGGCGGCATAAGCCGATGCTTGCTGCCAAGTTACATTCACCACGGGATAGTCGGGATAATTCGCAAAATAGCCGGGTATGGGGTCCATTGGAGCCCAGTCGTGAGTGGCGTCACAGTATGCCTTGAACTGGGCATTGGTCACTTCCTTGACATCCATCCAGAAACCGGATAGGGTCACGGTGTGTATGGGCGATGCCTCATGGTGCGCATTGTCGCTGCCCATTTCGAAGGATCCTGCGGGGATCCACACCATACCGCTGGGATGAGCGGTGTCAGGCGGCGCCACAACCTCGGTGAAAGTGATGCTTTCAATAGCCGACAATTTAACGGTGAGCAGGCTGCCGTCTACTTTATGGATCACCAGATCCTGCGCCGGTGCGAGCGCGACGCTGAACAGCAGCGCGAGTAGAGTCAGATTTTTCATGTTTGAGTCTCCTGGCATGATTGTTTCAAGTAAAATTTTTTTGTTTACAGGCCAAGTACTAAATTGACCATCGCCTTTGCAGTGTTTCCTTTCGTTTGCAAGCTCCAGAGATTGGGTGAATGAAGTGATGTGCGGAAATGAATATATCGCTTGTTGAATCAACTTTGCGCCATTATCGCCCCGTCTTAGGGCTTGGAAATGTGGGAGGAGTAAAAAATTAATTTTAAACCCTTCGTGCAAAAACCAAACTCTCAACACAAAAGTCGGAAAATCCCTAAAACATAATCCAAGGATAAATAACTATGGACGTTTCACACAGCGAAAGCCGATAAAGTTTCTTTTTTCGCTCGGCGGATGGTAACCCCGCCATGTGACACGCATAGCGTCGCCGATCGTATCGGACCAGCCGCCGCCTCGGAGAATGCGAGCTATACCAGAGGACGGGCCCTGCGGATTCTGCTGCGGCCCGGCGCTATAGACTGCAAACCAATCCATGCACCACTCCCAAACATTACCAGCCATATCGTAGAGACCATAGCCGTTGGCAGCAAAGCTGCCTACCGGCAAAGTACCACGGTTAAAAAAGGACATAATCGGCGCCATCTTTGAGCTCAACGCACCGCTATAGGACATCCAGTTGCATTGATTTCCGGGCGGTTCATCGCCCCAGGAATATATTTTGCCTTGCAGGCCGCCGCGCGCCGCATATTCCCATTCCGCCTCGGTCGGTAGACTCTTGCCTGCCCAGGCTGCATAAGCCGATGCCTGCTGCCAAGTCACATTCACCACAGGATAGTCGGGATAATCCGTAAAATAGCCGGGTATGGGGTCCATCGGAGCCCAGTCGTGAGCGGCGTCACAATATGCCTTGAACTGGGCGTTGGTCACTTCCTTGACATCCATCCAAAAACCGGATAGGGTCACGGTGTGTATGGGCGACGCCTCATCGCGCGAATAGTCGCTGCCCATTTCGAACGTTCCTGCCGGAATCCACACCATACCGCTGGGATGAGCGGTATCAGGCGGCGTCACCACCTCGGTGAAAGTGATGCTGTCAATATCCAGTAATTTAACGGTAAGGAGGCTGCCGTCCATTTTGTGGATCACCAAATCCTGCGCCGGTGCGAGCGCAACGATGAACAGCAGCGCGAGCAGAGTGAGATTTTTCATGTTGGGGTCTCCTGGCATGGTTGTTTCAAGCAAAATTTGTTTGTTTACAGGCCAAGTCACTGCATTGATCTTCACCATTGCCGTGTTGTCCTGGAGGTGAAAAGCGTTCGCTCACCTGATGAGCAGCATCTTACGCGTCAGGGTTTGTTCGTCGCAGCGCACCTGATAAAAATAAGTGCCTGCCGAAGCAGGGTCGCCCGCTTCGGTCAAGCCGTCCCAGCGCAGTTCGTGACTGCCGGCTGAAAAAGATTTGTCCACCAACCTGCGTACTTGCCGACCGTTGAGGTCATAAATGGTGACGCTGGCCTGCCCAGCCCGCGGCAGTGTAAAAGCTATGACCGTGGAGGGATTGAAAGGGTTGGGATAGTTCTGCAACAGGGAAAAGGTTTTAATGGCGGTTTGCAGTTTTTCCATCACCTCCGGAGAAACGGCAGTCGGCGTGAGGGGAAGGACCAGCTTGTTGATCTCTTTGAGGGGAACCGTGGTCACGCTGCCGTTTTTTTGTTTCACCTGGATGGCGTATTCCATTGCCCAGGCGCTGGTCGTAAAGAGCAGCAACAGAATCATTTTTTTCATCTGGGTTGCCTCCTTTTAAAAACTAGTTTTGATGGACCAGGTAGAGATTGCCTGGCTGACTTTATATTTAACCAACCTATTCTATTCAATCAGAGGTCAATTGTTGTGCCACAAAAAATACTCTTGAATGTAAATTGTGTATTTGTATGATAATTATGAGATTAAAAATGAACCTGGCAGAAGAAAGAGTTTCGGTGACCATGCTTCTCATTGAAAATATTTTCAGAAAAGCATTAAGAATAATTTAATTAAAGAATTAGATTTGAAAAAAATATCAAAACATCATGCGGGAACAGCATCCCAGGAAAAGAAGCAGGATTAAGAACCGAGATGAGAGTAGGGTACTGGAGGAGCGAGGTGTTACATAACCGGAGGTCATTCTTGCCGGATGCCCAGTTTATCGATTTTGTAACGCAAAACCTGTACTGAAATTTTCAACCGGCGCGCTGCCGCCGACTGGTTCCACTCGTTTTCCTGCAGGGCGGAGGTGATGAGATTTTTTTCATAGTCTGCGAGTTTTTCCTGCAATGATTCTGTCTCAAGACGATCCGTCCGGCTGTTTTTCATGTGCGCGAATGGCTCACGCTGGTTCTTTGGAATAATGGAAAAGGTGAGGGTCTCCGCTTGCGAAGGGGCCAGGGTCACGAGCCGCTGGACCGTATTCTCCAGCTCACGAATATTGCCGGTCCAGGTTTGGTTGCACAACACATCCAATACTTCTTTATGAAGCGCACCGATCTGTTTGTTCTGCTGTTCGCAGTATATTCTCAAGAAATGATCGGCCAATAGCGGAATATCCTCTTGTCGCTCGTGCAAGGAAGGGATGTTGATCGGATAGACATAGAGTCGATAAAACAGATCTTCGCGGAATTTTTTTTGCATCACTTGATCGCGCAATGAGACGCTGGCTGCGGAAATGATGCGTACATCCACCTGAACGGATTTGTTGCTGCCGACCGGTCGGATGCAGCCTTCCTGCAACACGCGCAAAAGCTTGGCCTGCATTTCCAGCGGCAGGTTGACAATTTCATCCAGGAACAGGACG